>CAMZAY010000010.1 GCA_947304365.1 uncultured Clostridia bacterium
TCGTCCACGAGGCGGGCGGCCTCCTCTATTACGACGGAGCGAACCTCAACGCCATTATGGGCATCGTCCGTCCCGGCGACATGGGCTTTGACGTCATGCACATCAACCTCCACAAGACGTTCTCCACGCCCCATGGCGGCGGCGGCCCCGGCTCCGGTCCCGTCGGCGTAAAGAGCCACCTCATCCCCTTCATGCCCGTGCCCCGCATCGAGCAGAAGGACGGTCTCCTCACGCTCAATTACGACAAGCCCGATTCCATCGGCAAGATCAAGAGCTTCTACGGCAACTTCGGCGTTATCGCCAAGGCCTACTGCTATATCCGCTCCCTCGGCGCCGCCGGTCTCAAGGAAGCGAGCGAGAACGCGGTGCTCAACGCGAATTACATCATGAACAAGCTCCGCGGCGTCTATGAGATCCCGCACGACCGCACCTGCATGCACGAGTGCGTCGTCACCCCCGGCGAGCTGATGAATTACGGCGTAAACACCTCCGATATCGCGAAGGCGCTGATCGACCGCGGGTATCATCCCCCGACGATCTACTTCCCGCTGATCGTGCACGAGGCGATGATGATAGAGCCCACCGAGTCCGAGTCCCGCGAGACCCTCGACGAGTTCATCGAGGCGATGAAGGATATCGCCGAACAGGTCAAGGTCGACGCCGCCGCGATCCACGCCGCGCCCGTGACCACGCCCGTCGGCCGTCCCGACGAAGTCACCGCCGCAAGGAAGCCCATCGTCAAGTACGAGCCCGAAACCGTGTGACAGCATAATTGAAATGAAGAAAAAACCGATGCTTCCGCATCGGTTTTTTCAACGTCAATTATTCATTATTCATCATTCATTGAAAAAACCCGCCCTGCACGGCAGGGCGGGTTTTTTATGATCTTGATCAGTTGTTGGTATCGGTGAGCTCCTTGATGCCGTCGATCCTGAGATCGAAGTAGGGAGCGCTGCGGTACTCGGACTCATGGAAGTAACCGTCGGTGATGACGTTGATCTTCTCGCCCTCGTACTGAACGGCGGAGTAATCGGCGTTCATGGTGGAGAAATCGAACTCATAGGAATCCTTTTTCTCGCCGCCTACGGTGAAGGTGTTGATATCGAACACGTGGAGAGTGCCGGCCTTGATGGCGGCGATGACCTCAGCGACCTTCTCGGCAGTGCCGGGAGCGCAGGAAGCGCCGAGCTCGGAGATCATGTTGGCGTCTGCCTCATAGCCCGCGGTGTAGTCGTGCTGGAGCTTATTGCCCTCGATGAAGTCCTTGAGGACCATCTTGTAGAGGACTGCCCAGTTGTTCTGCGCGGAGGTGAGGGCGGCGGTGGGGGCTACGCTGAGCATATCCACGTTGTAGCCGACGGAATAAGCGACGGTGCCTTCCTTAAGGGCGGCCTCGACAGCGGAGGGAGCGCCGGTGGAATCGGCGTGCTGACCGATGATGACGCAGCCGCGCGCCATGAGGGCCTTCGCGGTCTCGTTCTCCTTATTGAGATCGAACCAGGAGGAGGTGTACATAACGTCCATATGAGCCTCGGGAACGATGGAGCGGATGCCGAGGAAGAAGGCGGTGTAGCCGGAAACGACCTCCGCATAGGGGTAAGCGCCGACGTAGCCGATGTAGGGATCGGTAACGGTGCCGGCGTCCATGAGCTCCTTGAGCTTCATACCGGCGACGACGCCGGAGACGTAACGGGACTCATAGGTGTGGGGGAAGATGTTGATGACGTTGCCGAGCTTACATACGTTGGCGGTATCGCCGGTAGCCGGAACGAAGACGACCTCGGGGAACTCCTCAGCGGCCTGTACCATGTAGGACTGATGACCGTAGCTGTTGGAGAAGATGATGTTGCAGCCGGCGTCGACGAGCTGAGCCGCAGTATCATAGCAGGTAGCGTTTTCGGGAATGACGTACTTCCAGGTCACCTGATCCTCATTGATGCCAAGCTCCGCCATGGCGGCCTTGAAGCCCTCGATATGAGCATAGGTATAACCCTCGTTCTCATCGCCGACGAGTATGACGCCGATCTTGAGAGCGGAGACTTCGTGGGGCACGTTGTTGAAAGGCCTTTCCTCTTTGGCGTCATTGCCGGAGGGCTTGCCGGAGCAGGCGGCGAGCGCGAGGACCATCACAGCGCACAGAACGATCGCAAGAAACTTTTTCATGTTTTCCTCCAAAAAATATTTTGGTATTACCTTTGTGCCTTTTTCAACTGTTTCCGACACAAAATCCACCAATACTATTGTAGCAAAAACAGACCTTTTGTCAATAGATTTTTATCACACCTTGCGCCGCGCGGATAATATATTGTGTCACTTTCGGCACATTGCTTTTACTGCCGCGATTTTTATGGTAATATATATGGGTAAATATGTGCCTTCCCGCATTACGGCAGGCAGAAAGGATGTTTATTTATGAAGAAGCTCATCGCCGTCGCTCTCGCCATGCTGCTTGCCGCGGCATTCGTTCCCGGAGCGATCGCCGCGCCCCATACGGAGGAGGTCTCCGTTACTTATACCGGCGGGATCACCGACGCGACGAACATCAGCGCGGGCGGCTATTTCTACTGGACGCTCAGCATCTCCGCCGCTTCCAGCCTTTTCAGCGGTCAGTGGCTCGTCGATTATCCCGAGGCATACGTCACGCCGGTCAACTTTACCGCGACCTGGTCCGGCAGTCTTGCGAGCATAATCAGCGCCGCAGGTTCAAACGCGATCTCCGATACCCCCTACGTGACCTGCAATCTTACCTATGAGGGTATGACGGGCAGTAATCCTCAGGGCGTTGCCGGCAATCTGTATAACAACATCGGCATGGGTCTGCTCACGTTCAGCCATTGGGGCATCCAGGACGGCGCTCCCTTCATCCGCATAAGGTACCGCCTTGATCAGCTGCCTCCCCGCAACGTGACCGAGTTCGATGAGACCGGACATTATCTGCCCTTCCCCGTCATCGTCGTAAGCAGCTATTACTACATTGAAGGCAGCACCATCGCCCCCGGCAACGAATACTGCCGCGAGCATGAGCATATCAACGTCGTAAACGGCAAGGTCTACGTCAACACCGACGATCCCACCGATATCTACACCGTCAACTTCTACGGCTTCAACAATGAGCTCATCTCCTCCCAGCACGTGACTGCCGGCGAAGCCGCCGTTGCGCCCGAAGTGGACGCGCTCGTTTCCGACAGCACAGGTCCGCACCGCTTCTTCGGCTGGGACGCCGATTTCAGCTCGATCACTTCCGATCTTGACGTGCACGCCGAGTACGTGCTCGTGGGAGACGTCAACCTGAGCGGCGACGTTGCGGCGGACGACGCGCTGCTTGCGCTCCGTTATTCCATGCAGATCGTCGAGCTTCCCGCAAAGAACATATTTGCCGGCGATATCGATCAGGGCGGTCAGCTCCAGGCGGACGACGCGCTCATCATACTGCGTTATACCATGGGCATCGTTTCCGGCCTCGTATAATTCCGCATCGTTTCCTCGGTCCCCCGCGCAGGGCTTGCCCCGCGGGGGCTTTTTTATGTAAAAAAATACGCGGCGGACGCGCGTTTTCGGGCCGTTTTTTGTAGACAAAACGTTTAATTTGCGATATAATTTTATTTGTTGATCTTTACGCCCCCGCAGTACGGGGGCATTCGATATAACGAAGGAGGGCTTTGGTTCTGATGCAGAGAAACGAAGTTGTGACGGATCGTCCCGTATCCGGCGCGCCCGCCGTAAGGATGGAGCATATTACAAAGACTTTCGGCTCCGTCATTGCGAACGACGACGTAACGCTGGATATTTACCGGGGCGAGATACTTTCCCTGCTGGGGGAGAACGGCAGCGGAAAGACCACCCTTATGAACATGCTTTCGGGCATCTACTTCCCCGACGCGGGCTCCGTCTCGGTCGACGGCAGACCCGTTTCGATCAAGTCGCCGAAGGACGCCTTCGACCTGCATATAGGCATGATCCACCAGCATTTCAAGCTGGTCGATATACTTACCGCGGCGGAGAATATCGTGCTCGGCCTTAATGAGAGCTATATGCTCAACCTTAAGCGCGTCCATTCCGAGGTCGTCAATATCTGCAAAAAGTACGGCTTCGAGC
The DNA here is from genome assembly GCA_947304365.1 of uncultured Clostridia bacterium. Lineage (GTDB taxonomy): Bacteria > Bacillota > Clostridia > Christensenellales > CAG-138 > UBA3857. The sequence continues at coordinate 4,096 of CAMZAY010000010.1, forward strand.
TCGATCCTGACAAGAAGGTCTACGACATGTCCGTTTCCGAAAAGCAGACGCTTGAGATAATCAAGGTGCTGTACCGCGGCGCGGACATACTGATACTGGACGAGCCCACCGCCGTGCTCACCCCGCAGGAGACGGAAAAGCTCTTCGGCGTCATGCGAAACATGAAGGCGGACGGCAAATCCATCGTAATTATCACGCACAAGCTGCATGAGGTCATGTCCATTTCCGACCGCGTGGCGGTGCTCCGCAAGGGCCGCTACGTGGGCGATATCGCCACCTCCCAAACCGATCCGCAGCAGCTGACCGACATGATGGTCGGGCACGCGGTAAAGCTGAATATTGAAAGACCGGAGCCGAAGGATCTTCGCGAATGCCTTAAGGTGGAAAACCTTTCCGTCGTGGATATCGACGGCATAAGGAAGCTCGACAAGGTATCGTTCACCGCGTACGGCGGCGAGATACTCGGCGTTGCCGGCGTCGCAGGCAGCGGCCAGAAGGAGCTTCTGGAGGTCATCGCCGGCCTTCAGCCCGCACAGAGGGGCAGCCGCGTGATCTACACCGACCGGAACGGCAAGGTCTCCTCCCTTATCGGGAAGAGCCCGCTCGAGATAAAGAAGCTCGGCGTGCACCTTGCCTTCGTGCCGGAGGACAGGCTCGGAATGGGCCTTGTCGGGAACCTCGACATAGCGGACAATATGCTTATCCGCACATATACGGAGGGCAGCGGCATGTTCGTAAACATGAAGCGCCCGCGCAAGCTCGCGCAGGATATCGTTAAGGAGTTCGAGGTAGTCACCCCCGGCATCACCACCCCCGTAAGGAAGCTCTCCGGCGGCAACGTGCAGAAGGTGCTCGTCGGGCGGGAGATATCGGGCGACCCCTCCCTGATGATGAGCGCGTACGCCGTTCGCGGACTTGACATCAACACGTCTTACACCATCTACCGCCTTATGAACGAGCAGAAGGCCCGCGGCACGGCGGTCATATACGTTGGCGAGGATCTTGACGTGCTGCTTGAGCTGTGCGACAGGATCATGGTGCTCTGCGGCGGCAGGCTGAGCGGCATAGTCGACGGGCGCACCGCCACAAAGGAGCAGGTCGGCCTTATGATGACACATATCGGTGAAACGGGAAAGGAGGCGGACGAATGATCCATATTTCGAAGCGAGTCGATTTCGTTCGCGGAAAGGCGGCGTGGCTCAACCCGTTCATCGGCTGGGCGATAAGGATACTCGCCGTGCTTCTGTCGCTCGTCGTAAGCGGCATACTGATCTATTCCATCACGAAGCTCAACCCCATACAGGTCTACATAGTCATGGGCAAGGGCGTGTTCGGCACGAGCCGCCGTATCTGGGCGTGGCTCAGGGACCTTGCGCTGCTCCTGTGCATATCGGTCGGTCTTGCTCCGGCGTTCAAGATGCGGTTCTGGAACATCGGCGCGGAGGGACAGGTGCTCGTCGGCGGCATAGCGACCGCCGCCTGCATGATCTACCTCGGCAACGCGGGCATCCCCACCCCGGTATTCCTTATTATAATGGCTGCCGCAAGCATGCTCGCCGGTATGATCTGGGGCGTTATCCCCGCCCTTTTCAAGGCAAAGTGGAACACCAACGAAACGCTCTTCACGCTGATGATGAACTACATAGCGATACAGCTCACGTCGTTCTTCATCCCCCGCTGGGAGCATCCGAAGGGCTCCAACACCGTCGGCATAATCAACGCCGGCACCAAGGCGGGCTGGATACCCGCCCTCCTCGGCAGGCAGTACCTTATCAACATACTGATCGTCGCCGCGGTCGTTATACTCATGTACTTCTATCTTAAAAAGAGCAAGCACGGGTATGAGATCGCCGTCGTCGGTCAGAGCGAGAATACCGCAAGATACGCCGCCATGAACGTGAAGAAGGTCATTATAAGGTCCATGGCGCTTTCCGGCGCGATCTGCGGCCTCGGCGGGTTCCTCGCCGTATCGGGCGCGGACCACACGATCTCCACCGCCACCGCGGGCGGCAGGGGCTTCGTTGCGATAATCGTCGCATGGCTCGCCAAATTCAACACGCTCACTATGGTGCTCATCTCCGCGATGCTGATATTCCTCGAAAAGGGCGCCATTGCCATCGCGTCCGAATTCAGCCTCTCGAACGACGTATCGAAGATAATCACCGGTATTATACTCTTCTTCATACTCGGCAGCGAATTCTTTATCAATTATGAGATCAAGATCTCGAGCGGCGCCGTCAACCGCGAAGCCGTGAAGAAGAATTCATCGGACAGGGTGCGCGGCGGCTATTGGCCCGCGGTGCTCCTCTCCCTTCTCGGGAACCTCCTTTCCGGCACGGCGATCGGGCTCTTCGTGTTCAACCCCGTCCGCGTCGGCCTCGCGGGGGCGAGCCGCGCCGTCTATAACGGCGAAAGGTTCAGGCCCGGCGACGTATTCAGCCGCTTCAAAAAAGGCAGGTACCTGCACACCGTCGGAACGATGGCGCTCGTAACGCTGTTCATAACCCTCGGTCTGAGCTGCCTTATCGTCCCCGGCGTGATCGTTGCGATCGGTCTTTCGAGAGTACCCTATCTCCTCGCCGCGGAAAATGACGGTGAAAAGACCTCCGCAATGGACGTGCTCCGCCGCTCCTGGCGCATGATGAAGGGGCACAAGACCGATCATTTCGTGTTCCGGCTCTCGTTCCTCGGTTGGGCGATCCTCAATTTCCTAACCTTCGGGATACTGGGTCTGTTCTGGGTGAACCCGTATTTCAACACCGCGCTCGCGGGATATCATGAGGAGCTCGTCAAAGTGGAGTCCCAGGATAAGAAGGAGGTGCTCTGACATGGTGCTTTCACAGATCATTTCACTCATTACCACCGCGATCTCGTTCGGCACGGTCATCATGTACGGCAGCCTCGGCGAGATATTGACGGAAAAATCCGGCCATCTTAACCTCGGCGTTCCCGGCATCATGTATATGGGCGGCATCGGCGGCCTTATCGGCGCTTTCCTTTACGAAACGCACACCGCCTCGCCCATACCGTTCGTCGGCCTCGCCATCGCTCTTGCAAGCACGCTCCTGTGCTCGCTCGTTGGCGGTCTCATTTACAGCTTCCTTACCGTTTCGCTCCGCGCGAATCAGAACGTCACCGGTCTTACGCTGACCATATTCGGAAGCGGCCTTGCAAACTTCTTCGGCGGCAGCCTCTCGAAGCTCGCCGGCGGCGTCGGTCAGATCTCCGTCGCCTCCACCTCCTCCGCCTTCCGCTGGACGCAGCATATCTCCGACCGCATAGTCGCCTCCCTTTCGGCAAAGGCGGCCGCGGGCGGCGGGTTCATGAAATTCCTTGCCTCGGCGGCGGATACCGTCGACAGGGTGTTCCTGAACTACGGCTTCATGGTGTGGCTCGCACTCGCGATAGCGGTGGTGCTGAGCATATTCTTAACGAAAACGAGCCGCGGCCTCAACCTGCGCGCCGTGGGCGAAAACCCCGCGACTGCGGACGCCGCGGGCATAAACGTAAAGAGCTATAAGTATCTTTCCACCTGCATCGGCGCGATGATATCCGGCCTCGGCGGGCTGTACTACGTTATGGATTACATAAAGGGCACCTGGGCGAACGACGGCAATATAGAGGCCGTCGGCTGGCTCGCAGTGGCGCTCGTAATATTCGCCACGTGGAAGCCCCTTCGCTCGATCTGGGGCGCGTACCTGTTCGGCGCGCTGTATTGGCTCTACAATTTCATCCCCGGCCTTACCCGCAGTTCGCAGGAGATATTCAAGATGCTCCCCTACATCGTAACGATCATAGTGCTCATAAGCGTTTCGCTCCGCCATAAGCGCGAGGATCAGCCCCCGACTTCGCTTGGCCTCTCGTATTTCAGGGAAGACAGGTAGCGTGAACAGAATAAAAAACCGGCCGAAACGGATCCCCGTCCCGGCCGGTTTTTTGTATCGGCTGATTATCTTCTCCTGTCCTTCCTGACAAACGGCTCCTCCACCCTTTCGCAGATAAGGAGACCGTATTTCTCCGGGCGGCGGTATGCGTTGCCGTGCACCTCGGTTTTGCGGTATTCGCGCAGCATATCCATATCGAAATCGGCGATATAGATCCCTTCTTCCCCGCCCGTCTCCAAAATGCAGGTATCGCGGGATGTGGGCAGCTCCGGCAGATACGCCGCTCCGTCGAAGGCGGAGGAGTGACCGTTGCAGTCGGGCTTGCCCTGGGGGTAATTGCAGGTGGCAATGCCGAGCATATTCTCATACGCTCTTCCGCGAAGCTGGGAGAGGCGGTTTATCTCCATCGGGCACGCGTTGGGGCAAAGTATGATCTCCGCACCCTTGAGCATCAGCACTCGGGCGCTCTCGGGAAACTCCCGGTCGTAGCAGATCATAGCGCCGATATTCACCGCGCCCTCCTTCGTTTCAAGCGGCTTGACGAAGAAATCGCTTCCGGGCGTGAGCACGCGCTCTTCGCCGAAATCGCAGGTGTGCACCTTCGCGTAATCGAGCACGCGTTCGCCGTGCATATCATAGACCGCGAGCGAATTCCTTGAAAACGCGCCGTAACTCTCAAGATACGTCACGCCTATCGCCATCGAAAGCTCCCGCGCAAGGCTGCTGAAGCCCTTCATAAAGAAGCTGTCCCTGCCGATCGACGCCGCCTCGAGCGCCTCCTGCTCCTGAGGGAACTCATATCCCGTCGACCACATCTCCGGAAAAAGCGCGAGATCCGCGCCCATACGAGCCGCCTCGCGGCAGGCGCGCTCGCCTATCGAATACTGCTCCGCAAGCCCATGCCCGGGCATGAGCTGCAGAAGCGCGACCTTGAATCTCATGTCAGACCCCTTTGGTTTTTTCTTATGATACCACATGCGGCGGGATTTTGAAAGATACAAAAACGACCCGCCCTATGCGTATGCAGCCGCAGGCAGGCCGTTGTTTCGGGTCTTTTTTACGAGCACTTTTCCGCGTCGATCGCGAGCACGAACATGAGCACGCAGAGCGCGTCCGCGGGGTCCTTCACGTCGATCGTGTAGGTATCCGTCCAATGAAAGAGCTCCTTTGAAACGGCGGCGACGCATTCGCCTTCTGGACCCTTTATGGTGTAGTCCCACTCCATGAAATTGCCCTCCGCGCTCCAGCCGTTGAAATCTATATTGTACGCCGGGCGGAATATGGGCAGGAACCTGCGCTTGATGGAGCCGATGCTCTCCTCGCCCATGAATATCTCGAATTCCGGCAGGAGCACCAGCACCTTTTCCTTCACTCTGCCGAGGTACTCGCCCGCGGCGTCGTAAACGTTGAGGAGATGCCCCCACGAGAGCTGCCCCTTAACGGTGTAGACTGTGTTTCCGTCCTCGTCATAGATATCGTAGCTGTCGAACCACGAGAAGAAACGCTGTTTGAAGAGCAGCTTCACGGCGGCTCCTTTCTGCCCGAAGGCTTTTTGATCGAGCCGCCGGAGGGTGTTCCGGCGGCTCTTGGAATTTGTTATGCGATCTCGGACTTGGGCTTGCCGAGTATCTCCGAATAGATCATGCCCTGTGCGAGCGGGGGGAGCTTGGAGATCCTGTTGAGCACCTTCTTTGCGTTCTCGGCGGCGGCAGCCTCTTTTTCAAGGCGCTCGTCCTCGTCCGCAAGGCGGTGACCGAGGGTGCCGGCGAATGCCGGGGGCTTGTTGCGGATCTGCGATACGCCTTCATGGAAGCCGTCGTGGATGCTCCCGCCGCCGCAGTCGTCAACGGAATGCGAGGCGATGGGCTTTTCCTTTTTTAACGCGGACTCCATGGTGCGCTTTTCAAGCGGGCGGCGCTCGTTCTGCTGTGCGGCGGGCTTTTGAGTCGTTTGCGCGGCGTAGGCCTGCGCCGCGGCGCGCTCGGCCTCCCTGCGGCGGGCGTTTTCCTCCAGGCGGCGCTTGAGCTCCTCCTGGCGGGCCCTCGCTTCGGCCTCCTTAACGGGGTCGGGGCGGGGTTCGCCTTCTGCGGTCTCGGCCTCCTCGATATGCTTCCTTATGCGCGCGTCACGCTCGCTCGCCTGCTTCGCCGCGTTTTTCTTGGCGGCGACAGAGAATACGATCGCTCCCGCTATGAAGAGGAATATGAGGAACGGCATATTCCATCACTCCTTTGCTTGTCAGTTGTTCTCCGTAGTGGTGGTCTTGCCGATGGCTTCACGCATATCGGTATCGGCCATCATGTTCTTCATGCGATAGTAGTCCATTATGCCGAGGTTGCCGTTGCGGAACGCCTCCGCCATTGCCTTGGGAACCTCTGCCTCGGCCTCGATAACACGGGCGCGCATGCCCTGGACCTCCGCCTTGTTCTCCTGCTCCTGCGCGATAGCCATTGCGCGGCGCTCCTCGGCCTTCGCCTGAGCGATGCGCTTGTCGGCCTCGGCCTGGTCGGTCTGGAGCTTAGCGCCTACGTTCACGCCAACGTCAACGTCCGCAATATCAATGGAGAGGATCTCGAACGCGGTGCCCGCGTCAAGGCCCTTGCCGAGAACGGTCTGGGAGATAAGATCGGGGTTCTCGAGAACGTCCTTATGGGATACGGACGAACCGATGGTGGTAACGATACCCTCGCCGACACGGGCGATGATGGTCTCCTCACCGGCGCCGCCGACGAGTCGGTCGATGTTGGCGCGAACGGTGACCTTCGCCTTTGCCCTGAGCTCGATACCGTCCTTTGCGATAGCCGCGATGACGGGAGTCTCGATAACGCGGGGATTAACGCTCATCTGCACGGCGGTCAGAACGTCGCGTCCTGCAAGGTCGATAGCGCAGGCCTTCTCGAAATCGAGGGGGATGCCCGCCCTCTGCGCGGCGATCAGCGCGTTTGCGACGCGGTCAACGTTACCGCCGGCAAGGTAGTGCGCTTCCATCTTGTTTATGGAGAGCGAAAGGCCGGCCTTCGTTGCCTTGATGAGGGGGTTGATGATCCTTGCGGGGCGCACCTTCCTGATCTTCATACCGATGAGGGTGAAGAGCCCGACCCTTACGCCGGACGCCGCTGCGGATATCCACAGCCCGAGCGGTATGAACGAGAAGAACAGGATGATGAAGCAAACGACTGCGATCACTATCGCCGCGATGATCAGCGGACTGAACTCCGAGGCGATCATTGCAAGGCAAGCTGTTGTGAACATAAGAAACTCCTTTCGGCTTTCAGCCTAATAATTTTATAATGTAAACGAGGAGATACATAAGCCCTATAAAGAGGGGTATGCCTATAACGAGCCATATCCAGTCGCGGACGGCGGCCCTGCCGGGTCTGTCCTCCGCTTCGGTCTCCTCCGGCTCCTTTACGCCGCATTTGGGGCACACGGCGGCTTCATCGGAATAGAGCGTGCGGCATTTCTCGCAGCGTTTCATTTGTGCTTGACGAGCACCTTCATGCCGTCGATGCTCACGACCTCTATCTCAACGTCCTTATCGATGAACTCGGCCTCGGACGAAACGTCCACCCGTTTGCCGTCGATAAGCGCTATTCCGCTGGGACGGAGCGCGGTCACGGTTTTGCCGGTCCTGCCGACAAGGCGGTGCATCTCCTCCGAAGAACGCTCGGTGGAGCCGGCCTCTATCGCGGTGTTCAATACCACCGGCGAGCGGCTGAGCCTGCCCTTGAGCGCGGATTTGAATATGAGTGTTGCGATTATCGCAAGCAGGGCAACGATTATGAGCAGCGAGAACATCGCGCCCGTAAGGCTGCTTGAGCCGATAGCCAAACCTGCGATAAGCGCAATACCGCCGGAAACGCCCGCCGCGCCGAAGCCGGGGACCAGCATCTCTATAACTATGAGTATCATGCCGATCACGACGAGCACTATCCCGCCGATGTTATGCGCCCATGTCTGGGCCCAATCGGTGAAGAATCCCGATGAAAGAATAAGCGGTAACATTGCCATATGCTCCTTCCGTACAGCATTCGCTGTCTTATTACGAGTATATTTTATCCCGTCCTTCCCGATTATTCAATAAAGGCTCTGTAAGGCTTTTGTAAAGAACGTGTAAAGTCATATAAAAAAACCGCCCGTTTTTTCGGGCGGTTCGGCGTGTTTACGGCGTTCAGTCTGCGGCGTAATCCTTATCGACGACGTAATCGAGTATAATGCTTTCGTCGGCGTTAATATAACGGAGGATTATGCTTACGTCCTCGTCATGCGGACTTCTGCGTATCGAGCGAGGCGCGAAGAACGTCGGCCTGCACCTCGACCTGGGTCCTGTACTTGTAAACGAGTATCATCGCCTTATCCGCGGCAAAGGCGTCGAAGTCGAAAACCTCCTGCTCCTTAAGCACGGCCTCCATCTGGGGCTTCACTATTTCAACGTACCTGGCGACGAGCTCCTCCGCAGTCGCTTCTGCGGTCTCCGTCGGAGCGGGCGTAGGCGCCTCGGTGGGCG
>CAMZAY010000011.1 GCA_947304365.1 uncultured Clostridia bacterium
GCAGGGGATCAAAGATAACGCGGTAGGGGGACCGTCAGTATGGAAAAGAATTTTACAGTCAGCTCGAACGGCGTCAGCATAAGCTGCAAGCTCTATGCCGGGGAGCTTTCCGATGTGAAGAGCGTCGTGCTGTTCGGGCACGGCTTTGGCGGCAGCAAGGACAATAAGGCGGCGGAAAAGCTTGCAAAGCGCCTGATCTCAAAGAACAAGGGCGTCGTCCTTATCATATTCAACTGGCCATGCCACGGCGACGACGTAAGGAAGACCCTCCGCCTTGACGACTGCGGTCGGTACCTTGAGGAGATGCTCGCCTACGTCGGCTCGGCGTACCCCGACGCGGAGCTTTACGGCTCGGCGACGAGCTTCGGCGGCTATCTGTATCTGAAGTATATCTCGGAGCATGGGAGCCCCTTCAAAAAGCTCTGCCTGCGCTGTCCCGCGGTCGATATGTATGACGTGCTGACCCAAAACATATTGACGGAGGACGATATTAAAAAGCTTGAAAAGTCCAAGCCGGTGCTCGTCGGCTTCGACAGCAAGATAAGGATCGACAAAGCCTTTCTCGACAGCCTAAAGGAAGCCGATATAACCGAAAGGGAGTTTATCGACTGGGCGGAGGACATACTCATAATACACGGCTCCCGGGACGAGGTAGTGCCGTTCGGCGCAGTAAGGGATTTTGCGGACGCGAATATTATCGAGTTCGATCCCGTAGAGGGAGCGGATCATAAATTCCACGATCCCGTTAAGATGGATCATGTACTTAAGCGGTTCGCCGCGTTCTTCGGAATGAAGTGAACGCCGGCCCGCGCAGGAGGAGCATATGGAGATAAGGGATTATTCGGAATACTCGGAGGAGGAGATACTTCGCCTTTATTCATCGGCGGGCTGGTCGGCGTATCTCAAGGATACGGCGGCGCTCAAAAGGGGCTTTGAAAACTCCCTTGCCGTGCTCGCCGCATACGAGGACGGCAGGCTTGCAGGCGTCATCCGCGCCGTGGGCGACGGAGCGACGATCGTATTCATACAGGACCTGCTCGTGTTCCCCGAAATGCGCCGCCGCGGTATAGGCTCCGCGCTCGTAAGGGCGCTCGTCGGGCGGTTCCCGTCCGTGCGTCAGATAGAGCTTGCGGCGGACGATACTCCAGAGCTTGCGGCGTTTTACAAGTCCCTCGGCTTTAAAGAGCTTTCGCGGATAGGCTGCGCCGGATACATGAAGTGCTGAAATATACCTTTTATCAAGCGGATTCCCGCTTGATTTTTTTGGGATTTGCTGTTATACTTTGTCCCCGTAAAATCGTAACGGAGGCGCCCGTGGGCAAAAAGAGATCAAATAAGGCGATCGCGCCGTCAAATACAGCGGAAGAGATGACCGAATTCGTCAGGGAAGAGAAGTTCCATGAGGAACTGCTCGAGTTTTCCGTATCCCTTGCGGCAAAGCTGCAGGCATGCGGAGCGGAGACCTACCGCGTGGAGGAGACCATCTCCCGCGTGATAGAGGCTTACGGCGTAAAGAAGAACGATTCGTTCGTCATCCCCGGCTGTATAATGGCAAGCCTTGAGACCGACGACGGCAGGATCATTTCCAAGATCCGCCGCATAAAGGGCAGCGACACCGTGCTCGACGGCATAGAGCGGTATTCCGCGCTCTGCCGCAGGATATGCGCCGAAAAGCCCCCCATCGGGGAAGCCCGCCGTATGCTCAAGGAGACCGAGCACAGCGTGCGTCATTATGGCTCTTTGGTCTATTACTTTTCCGCATTCCTTATCGGCATCGGCTTCGGCATATTCTTCGGCGGCAAGCTTCTTGAAGCGGCGGCTGCGGGCGTGTGCGGCGTCGCCACGGCGCTGTCCCTGCGCTTCATGGGCAAGCTCAACGCCAACACCTTCTTCAAATCCTTCGTCTGCAGCTTCATACTTGCTTTCATCGCCAACGCGCTCGCCGCGGTCCGCTTCGGCAAAAACGCGGATATCGCCACCATCGGCGCGCTGATGATACTGGTTCCCGGCTTCCTCTTCACCAACAGCTTGAGGGATATCATCTACGGCGATACCATGAGCGGCGTGAACAGGCTCGTGCAGGTGCTTTTGATCGCGGCGGCGCTCGTGTTCGGCACCAGCGCGGCAGTAACCCTCGCAAGGGCGATATTCCCCTCCGTTGTGACGGGTCTTCAGCCAATAGCGCATCCGCTCGCCGTGCAGTGCCTCGCCGGGCTCATCGGCACGCTCGGCTTCGGCCTTATGTTCAACATTCACGGGCACGGCATACCGCTCGCCATGCTCGGCAGCGTGATCTCCTGGCTGGTCTGCAGCCTTATGATGCGCCTTGGCCTCAGCGAGCCGATGTGCTATCTCATCGCCGCCGCGGCCTCCTCGCTCTATGCAGAGATACTCGCAAGGATCCGCAAATACCCCGCGACGAGCTACCTCCTCTGCGCGCTCGTCCCGCTCATACCCGGCGCGGGCATCTATTACACGATGGACTTCGTTCGCCGCGGCATGGCGGCGGAGGCGTACTCGAAGGGCCTCGCAACGGCGTATATCGCCGGGGCAATGGCGATAGGCGTGCTGCTGATCTCCACCGTGTTCCGCATGTGGGGCGAGGGGAAGCGTAACCGCGCCGCAAGGAACGCGAAAAGGTAAATACTGCGATAGACCCGTCCCCGAAAAGGGACGGGCTTTTTTTGCGCAGACCCCCCGCGCAATAATATCCTTGCAAAACGGGGCGGTTTTAAGTACAATATAAACGTAAAAAACTGTGCAAAACGGAGGCATGTTTGGAAAGGCTCGTAATCGGTATGCTGGCGCATGTCGACGCCGGCAAGACCACGTTATCCGAGGCGCTGCTCTTTAAGACCGGCGCCGTTCGGCGTCTGGGCCGTGTGGATCACGGGGACGCCTTTTTGGATACGCACGAGCTTGAGAAGGAGCGCGGCATCACAATCTTTTCCAAACAGGCGCAGATAACGCTCCCCGGCAAGAGCGTGACTCTGCTCGACACCCCCGGTCACGTCGATTTTTCGGCGGAGGCGGAAAGGGTGCTCTCCGTGCTCGATTACGCCGTGCTCGTAGTCAGCGCGGCGGAGGGCGTAACGCCCCATACGCGCACGCTGTGGCAGCTTTTGATGAAGCACCGCGTGCCCGTTTTCGTGTTCGTAAACAAGCTCGACCTGCCCTGCCCGTCGAAAAAAGCCCTGCTCGAGGGGCTTAAAAAGGGCCTTGGCGGTAGCTTTGCCGATTTCGGGGAGGAGAGCGCCGCTTTGAGCGAGAATATCGCCGCCTGCTCCGAAAGGCTGATGGAGGAGTATTTCGCAAAAGGCGCGCTTTCGGACGCCGCCGTAAGGGAGGCTGTCCGCCTTAGGCAGATCACCCCCGTGTATTTCGGCTCCGCGCTTAAGCTAAGCGGCGTCGACGCGCTTATTGACGGGCTTGCCCGCTTCACCGAAATGCGGGAATACCCGGGTCGCTTCGGCGCGCGCGTTTTCAAGATAAGCCGCATGGACGGCGCAAGGCTCACATTCATGAAGATCACCGGCGGCGCGCTTTATGCAAAGCAGCTGCTCACCAACCGTTCCGCCTCCACGCCCGAGGAAGAGGTGTGGGAGGAAAAGGCGGACGGCATACGCGTTTATTCCGGCGCAAGGTTCACGCCCGTAAAGCTTGCGGAGGCGGGCAGCGTCGTCGCCGTAACGGGGCTTACCGCAACAAAGCCGGGGGAGGGGCTCGGCGTCGATCCCGGCGAAAACGGGCTCTATACCCGCCCCGTGCTCGAGTATTCCATGCTCCTTCCCGAGGGCGTAAACGCCTTCGACGCGTACCGCCGCATAGCGGAGCTTGCCGAGGAGGAGCCGGAGCTCAATATCGAATGGGACGAGGCGCATTCCGAGATACGCGCCCGCCTAATGGGCGAGGTGCAGTGCGAGGTGCTCTCGCGAATAATAAAGGAAAGGTTCGGTCTTGCCGTCACGTTCGGTCCCGGCTCGGTCATATATCGGGAGACTGTCGCGAACAAGGCGGCGGGGATAGGGCATTTCGAGCCGCTCAGGCATTTTGCGCACGTCGAGCTTACCGTCGAGCCCGGCGCAAGGGGCAGCGGCATAGAGCTTGAGACCGACGTCGGCGAAAACGAGCTTGCCCGAAGCTGGCAAAGGCTTATACTCGGCTGTCTTGCGGAGAAAAAGCACCGCGGCGTGCTGACCGGCGCGCCGCTCACCGACGTAAAGATAACGCTTACCGGCGGCAGGGCGCATTTGAAGCATACCGAGGGCGGCGATTTCAGAAAGGCGTCCTCCCGCGCGGTCAGGAACGCGCTTATGTTCGCCCAAAGCGTGCTCCTCGAACCGTATTACGAATTCACGCTTACGCTTCCCGCCGACCAGATCGGCAGAGCGATGAACGATATCCGCCGCATGGAGGGCGAGTTCTCCGCGCCGGAGACCGACGGCGAGCTTGCCGTAATAAGGGGCTTCGCGCCCGTTTCCGAGATGCGCGATTATTATAAGTCCGTCGCCGCGTACACCCGCGGCAGGGGCTCTTTAAGGCTCGTTCCCGGGGAGTACCGTCCCTGCCATAACGCCGCCGAAGTCATACGCGCCGCCGCTTACGATCCCGAAGCGGATCTCAGGAACACCCCCGATTCCGTATTCTGCGCCGCGGGAGCGGGCTTCACCGTAAAATGGTTCGAGGTCGCCTCGTACATAAAACAGCATTCCGCCTCGCCCAACGCCAAGATGCCGACGAAGAAGCCTGTTTCTCCGAAGGACGAGGAGGAGGAGCTCCGCGCGATATTCGAGCGCACCTACGGCGCCGTCGCGGGGACGAGCCTGCTTCCCCGAAAGAAGGAGACCGCGCGTGCGGAAAAGAGCGGGCCCGCCGCCGCAAAGCCCGAATTCCTGCTCGTGGACGGCTACAACGTGATATTTGCCTGGGACGCGCTCAAGAGCGTCGCCATGGAGAGCATCGATTCCGCGCGCGAGGCGCTGATCCGCATGATGATCAATTTCAACGGCGTGCGGAAGACCTGCCTCATACTCGTGTTCGACGCGTACAAGGTCACGGGCGGCACGGAAAAGGTGGAGGAGGTCGGCGGGATCCACATCGTCTACACGCGGGAGAGCGAGATCGCGGACGTGTTCATAGAGCGCGCCGTACAGAAGCTCACCGATATGGAAAGGAACGTGCGCGTCGTCACCTCCGACGCGATGGAACAGCTCATTATAATGGGGCGCGGGGCGCTGCGCGTGCCCGCCTCCGCATTCCAAAAAGAGGTGGAGCTTGCGAACGACAGCCTCAAGGAGACCATGCGCAGGCTCGAAACAGAGGGAAGGAGCGTGCTTCATCTGTGGCAGAAGATGGATCAAAGCTGAAAAGAAGGCTTGCGGAGCTTGAAGAAAGAGCGTATAATACCGGGGTGGCGTGCTCGAGCAGATTCCTTAATATCGCGGAGCAGAGCGAAGCGCGTGAAGCGATATTCGGTATAAGGCTCGAGGGCGGCTATGAGGGCGCGGAAAGGCGCATTGCCGTATTCGGCGAAACGGACGGGCTGCCCATCGCGTGCGTTAAGATAGCGCCGGTATCCATGAAATTCTCCGACGAGCTCACCCATCGCGACTTTCTCGGCGCGCTGATGGGGCTCGGCATAAAGCGGGAGATGCTCGGCGATATCGTGCTCGCCGGCGGCGCGGGGTACCTGTTCTGCCTTGACGAGATCGCGCCCGTTATAATAAACGAGCTTACCGAGGTCAAACGTACGACCGTCCGCTGCGAATACTCCGCCCTCCCCGATGACGCCGCGAAAGAAGGGGAGGAGAAGAGCCTCGTCGTCTCTTCCGAAAGGCTCGACGCCGTGCTCGCCGCGGTCTACCGCCTCTCCCGGAGCGAGGCGAAGGAGTGCTGTGAAAAGGGCCTCGTCTACGTGGATTCGCGCCTTGTGACAAAGGCCGGCGCGGAGCTTGACGAGGGCGCCCGGGTAACGCTTCGCGGCAGGGGCAGGTTCACCTTCCTCGGCATTGAACGTGAAACCAAAAAAGGCAGGCTGCGCGTGCTCGTAAGGGTATAGCGCGCCGGTATCATAAAAGGCCGCGTTAAAGGCGCGGCGAATGGAGGAACAGTTTGAAAAGAGTATTATCATTGGTTATGGCGTTTGTATTCGTGCTTATACTTGCCGGCTGTTCGGCAAAGCACGGCGACGTGATCGTCGATATCGACGTACCGACCGAAGCCTCGGCCGCCACTCAGGAGCCGACTTTGGAGCCTTCTCAGGAGCCCACGCAGGAGCCTTCTCAGGAGCCTTCTCAGGAGCCCACTCAGGAACCCACGCAGGAGCCGACGCAGCAGCCCACCGACGCGCCCACCCAGCAGCCCACGCAGCAGCCGACCACGCCGCCCGTTCCCGGCGACGATCAGGCGGTCTTTGACGACGCCGTGTTCATCGGCAACTCCATATTCGAGGGGCTTTACAGGTTCGGCATTATCACGCACGGCGTGTTTTTGACGAAGGTGGGTCTTAACGTCAACTCCTTCTACACCGATCCGCCTTCCTCCGGCGGCACCAAGCCCATATATGACGAGCTTGCCGGCGCGAATTACAAGAAGGTCATTATCAACCTCGGCCTTAACGAGGTGGGCTGGCCCAGTCAGGAGACCTTCATCAGCCGCTACACCAATATCATCAACGATATCAAGACCCGTCTGCCCGGCGCAAAGGTCTACGTCGTGGCGATGACCCCCGTCACGAAGAAGTACTCGAACAGCACCGGCGCGGATAACGGCATCAACATAAAGAACATCAACCGCACCAACGGCATGATAGAGTCGATGTGCGCTTCGACCGGCGCGATATTCGTGCCCAATCCTTCGGAGCTTTTCGATGCGGAGGGCTACCTTCCTGCAGAAGCCTCCTCGGACGGCGTGCATATGAATCTCCAGTACGACAGGATCTGGGCGGCGCATATCGCCGCATGGGTCAAGGCGAATTAAATATATCCTGCAAGGCGCACCGAAACACGCAACCCGGCGCGCCTTTGATCCGTTATATTAACAGAGGCATTTTTAAGCCGTATTAATATTTTGAAAGAAGGTCATTATTATGAAAAAAGCGATATCACTCATGATCGCGCTGCTCCTTTTGGTTTCCCTTGCCGCATGTGCAAACACGCCCAAGCCCGCCGATCCCACCGAAGCGCCTACTGAAGCGCCCACCGAGGCGCCCACCGAGGCGCCCACCGAAGCGCCTTCCGAGGAGCCCGTTCCCCAGGCAGAGCTTCCTCACTGCGGCATTGACGAATATCCCAAGGTGGACGGCTCCACCGCGAACATCCCCATGATGGTCAGCCTTATGCAGCTCATCACCGGCTGCACCGAGGATGAGGCGACGAGCAAGACCAACGTTTCCACCACCGATTTTTCCTATGAGGAGCTTATGAACGGCAACGCCAAGATGCTCCTCGTCTATGAGGCGAGCCGCCCCACCAAGGAGAAGCTCGATCCCGAAAACACCTTCGATATGCGCCCCATCGGGCTTGACGCGCTCGTGTTCATAACCAATACCGATAACCCCGTCGAGTCCCTGACCATCGAGCAGATCCGCGGCATATTCAGCGGCGAGATCACCAACTGGAAGGAAGTCGGCGGCCTTGACGCGCCCATCAACGCCTTCCAGCGCCCGGAGCTCTCCGGCAGCCAGACGCTCATGCTCAACCTCTGCATGGGCGACGTACCCATGGCGCCCGTCGATAAGATCACCGTTTCCAACACCATGGCGGACGTTATCGACGATATCGCCGCTTACGACAACAGCGCTAACGCGATCGGCTACTCCGTGTACTATTATGCAAAGAATATGTACACCTATCCCAATTTGAAGTTCATCACCGTCGACGGAGTTACTCCCACCAACGAGACCATCAATTCCGGCGAGTATCCCTTCATCAACCCCTTCTACGCGATCCTCCCGAAGGAGAACGCAGATCCCCTCGCTTCCGCGATCGTCGATTGGCTCGAATCCCGCGACGGGCAGTATTTCGTGTCCCAGTGCGGCTACGTGCCTTATATGAAGGGGATCGCCCAATAACTGCGATCGGCTGTAAAAGCCGGGAAAGGTCAAGGTCAGGATCATGAAAAGAGCAGTCTGTGCGCTCATTGCGGCGCTTATGATCATAAGCCTCGCCGCGTGTTCCCTGCTTCCCAACAACAAGGAGGCGGCGAATACCGCCGCTCCCACCGCCGCTCCCACCGACGCGCCTACCGACGCGCCGACAGAGGCTCCCACGCCGGAGCCTCCCTCGGGAACGCCCGTGCCGGTCTATCCCACGCCGGGAGCCATCGGCAAGCTCTGCGAAGGCCCCATTTTCCCGGAGCCCGCAAAGTATCTCGTAATAAAAGGGGAGAGCGATCTCTTCTACGTTTACAACAATATGGGCGAGCTAATAAGGAGCTTCTCCGCCGTCGACGACGAATACGCCTTCGGCTGGCCCGGCTTCTTCGGTGAGGACGGCATCTGCGAAAACGTCCGCATCGCCACCGGCGAAAAGGTGGAGCCCTTCGCGCTATTCGGCGATTTCATACTCCGCACGGAGTGGTATGACGACGAAGGCTGGGGCGCCAAGCTGACGAGCGTTATGGATTGCGATTTCAACGAGCTGTTCAGCTTCGATCCCGACGAAGCGCCGAAGCTCGGCGAATGCGGCGGAGTGCTGCATATCGACGGCAATTATCTCGTGTTCGGGCGCAAATTCGATTGGGACTCCAGCGAGGAAAAGATGGATTACATGTACGATCCCGTGCTCTATGACGAGCATGGGAACGTGCTCCGCACCGTCGATCCCGAGCCCTTCGGCAAGATCTACGGCGTGTTCGGCGGCAAATACATAATCGGCGGCACCGTCAAGGAAGGCTATGAAGGCTATTGGTACGACGAGTACGATCTCTCGCTCTTCACGCTTGACGGCGAGGTCGTCATGAAGAACATAAAGCCGGAATGGAGCGCCTCATTCTGCGCCGACGATGAGATGTCGGAGGGGATACTCCTTTCGACCGATTGGCTTACCGATAAAAACGGCGTAAAGCGCGGCGCGGATCTTAACGAGATAGACGAGTTCCCGAACAGGAGCGAGAATAACCCCCTTATGGTCAGGTACGGCAACCTTAACGATCTTCTCGAGGAGCGCGGCTATATCCCCGTGATATGGGGCAACGTCTACGCCGGCGTAAAGACGACCGACGGCGAATGGCTGTTCAGGATCTACGACCCGCGTTTCGCCTCCGATTCCGACGCGGAAAAAGCCCAGTACGGAGTATGGGGCTGGGAATAAACGGATTACGATAATAGACGATAAGGCGAGTGCTCCTTTGGGAGTACTCGCCTTAAGCGAGCAAAGCGAGCGCCGCCCACGTGGCCGAAAAATGTTTTTTTCGAGCCGAGTGGGCGTGACGCGGCGCGATAGCCGCGTAACCACGATCACGCAAGATTGAGGAGCCGCACCTGCGAGTCATATCTTCGCCGCTTAAAAAAGCAAGCATGGTATAGAGTTTTCTCCGATGCCATGCTTTTTTGTCGGTTCGCAGTATTGTTTGTAAGCGCAGATAGTTTGTATCCCAAATCTGCGTCTCCAAACAGAACACTCGGTTTTTTAACCGGCCCCCCTTTTTTTTCCCGCCGTTTTGCGGTATAATCAGGGCATGAAAAACAAAGGAGAAAAAACAATGAACGACAACCGTATAAGGGCGCTTGCCCTGCACGGCATATTTGCTGCGGCGATAGCGGTGCTCACGCTGTTTGCGTCGATCCCGCTCCCCGCAAGCTCCTCCGGGGCGTATCTTAACGCGGGCGACGCGGCCGTTTACGCGGCGGCATGGGCGCTCGGCCCAGTCGGCGGCGCCATCGCGGCGGGGGTAGGCTCCGCACTCGCGGATATCCTGCACGGTGCGATAATCTACGCGCCCGCAACGCTCATAATAAAGGCGCTCATGGGGCTCGTCTGCGGGCTGCTTCTCAAGCGTCTGCGCCTTGCCGCGCCCGCGGTCGCCGGGCTCATTATGCCCGCCGGGTATTTCGCGTATGAGTTCTTCATCGCGCGGGAGGCGGCGTTGTTCGGGCTCTGGACGAACATGATCCAGTACGTTTTCGGCGCCGTCGCGGGGATCGTGCTGATACTTGCATTGAGCCGCGTTTTCCCGAAAAAGGACGTTAAGGCGAAGGATAAGACCGAACGTAAGGAGGAATAAGCTATGGAGACATGGCAGTTCATAGTGCTCATAGCGGCGGTGCTCCTCTCGGGGGCGGCGGCGGTCGCGGCGATAATACTTACCCGCAGGCGTGAGAACGTCGGCGATCTTCTCATAACCTACAAGAACGAGAACGAGCGGAACATCGACCGCGCAAAGAAGGACATCTCCGAGGATATGGAGCAGCAGATGCGCTACCTCGGCGAGAATATCCGCGTCGCGCAGAAGGGCTCCGAGGAGCAGCTTTCCTCCAAACAGGACGCGTTTTTCGGCCTTATGACCGAGAAGCAGAACGCCATCAGTATGAGCCTTGAGGTCAGCGCCAAAACGACGGAGGACCGCTTCCGCACGTTCGAGGCGAAGAACGCCGCCGACCTCAATGAGATAAGGGAGACCATGGAGCGAAGGCTCTCGAGCATACAGGCGGAGAACGACAAGCATCTTGACGACGTGCGCGATACCGTGAAAAAGAGCCTTGACGAGGTCAGGGGAGTGGTCGACGAGAAGCTGCAGGAAACGCTCAATTCCCGCATAACGGAGAGCTTCAAGCTCGTCAACGACAGGCTTTCGGAGGTCTATCAGGGCCTAGGCGAAATGAAGACCCTCGCCGCCGGCGTGGGCGATCTTAAAAAGGTGCTCTCGAACGTTAAGACGAGGGGAACCCTCGGCGAGGTGCAGCTCGGCGCCATACTCGAGGAGATACTCGCCCCCGAGCAGTACGTCAAAAACTTCGACGCAAAGGGCAAAAATCAGGAGCGTGTCGAGTATGCCGTCCGCCTTCCCGGCGACGGGGAAGCGCCCGTGTATCTGCCCATCGATTCCAAATTCCCTTCCGACGCATACGTTCAGCTTGCCGACGCTTACGAATCGGGCGACCCCGCCCAGGTGCAGGCGGCGCAAAAGCGGCTTGCGGACGTCATTATGAAATTCGCGCGGGATATCCGCGATAAGTACATCGAGCCCCCCCGCACGACGGAGTTTGCCGTAATGTTCCTCCCGACGGAGGGCATCTATGCGGAGGTCGTGCGCCTCGGCATGGTCGAAAAGCTCCAGCGTGAGGCGCGCGTCAACATCGCCGGTCCCTCCACTATGGCGGCGCTGCTTAATTCACTCCGCATGGGCTTCTCGATAGTCGCCATGCAGAAGCGCTCCGGCGAGGCGTGGCAGGTGCTCGGCGCGGTCAAGGCGGAATTCGAGAATTTCGAGTCCGTCCTCGCCTCCGCCCAGAAGCGTTTGAGCGGCGCCAGCGACGAGCTTGAAAAGCTCATCGGCACCCGCACCCGCGCCATTTTGAGGAAGCTTCGCGACGTGGAATCCCTCCCCGCGCAGGACGAAGGGAAACTGATAACGGAATAAAAAGGCTTCCCTTGGGTGGGGAAGCTCCGCGTAAGCGGTGATGAGGGGTCTATTATCAGGGATTTCCCAAAAGGAAATCCCTCCGTTTTCAAAAGGGAAAACACATATGCGAACACCTGTCGATCCATCAAAAAGGGCATTTTCGCGCGAGCTTCGCAGATCGATGACACGGGAAGAAAAGCATGTCTGGTATGATTGTTTGAAAAGGCTTCCCTATACGTTCTGCCGTCAAAAGCCGATAGGAAAGTACATAGTTGATTTCTTCTGTGCGGAGGCTGCCCTCGTGATAGAGATCGACGGCTCGCAGCATTATTCTGAAAGCGGCAGAGACAACGACGCCGAAAGGGACGGATACTTGTCTTCCGTCGGGCTGGAGGTCGTCAGATATTCGAACCATGATGTGAACACAAACTTTGAAGTCGTCTATAACGATATTTCCCGCCGTTTGGCGGAGCGAATCACGGACAAAAAATGAAAAAAAGGATTTCACCTTGGGCGCATTCACTTAACGATATGCAGCCTCAAAAGGTATCTTTTTGCGCCC
>CAMZAY010000012.1 GCA_947304365.1 uncultured Clostridia bacterium
ATAATATCGCGGTCGGAGCCGAGCGCCGCGGCGGCGGTCGGCTGAGTCTCCGCAAGCTCGGATATCAGGCGTTTCGCCTCGGCAAAATACAGCTCGATATCCGCGCGGGACTGCGCCGTAAGCCCCTCCGCAATGCGGGCTGCGGCGGCAGGAAAATCGTCGGTGTATTGAGCGGCGGCCATGTCGAGCCAGCCCTCGGGATCGGGCCGGGCGGCGGCGAACGCATACAGACTGCGTATCAGCGCGGCAAGCTTTTCATCGTTTCCAACGGCGGCAAGCAGCGCCTCGAGCCGCTTGTCGGGCGTTTTCTCATGGGCGGCGAAGCGCTCCTCAAGCACCTCGTCTACGGCGCGCGCGGCCAAAAGCTCCGCATCGAGCGTCTCCGCCACGCCGAATGCGGGATCGAGCCCCGCCTCGTGATAATTGCGGCGCAGCACGTTCATGCAAAAGCTGTGCAGCGTGGAGATATTCGCCCGCGCACAGGAGGCGGAGGCCGCGCGTAGCTTTGCGGCGCGCTCGTCAAAGCCGCCCGCCGCGGCTTCGTCGGCAAGCTTCATGAGCCGCGCTTCGATGCGCTGCTTCATCTCCGCCGCGGCGGCGTTCGTAAACGTCACCACAAGCAGGCGCTCCACGTCCGCGCCTTTGGCTATCAGCCGCGCGATGCGCTCCGTCAAAACGGAGGTCTTGCCCGCGCCGGCGGCGGCGGATACGATAAGGTCGCCTTCCTTTTCGATCGCTTCAAGCTGTTTTTCGGTCCATTTATCTGCCATGATCCGTTTTTGCCCCGCTTTGGTTTTTATACAATGCTATTTTATCATGAAGGGGACTTGCAAGCAATATGCCCGCCGTGATAAAATAAGCGCAGCAGAATCGAAAGGCGGAACAAAGATGCTGTTTGTACTATTGGCGATCGTACTGTTTGCGGTCGGCGCGGATCAGCTGACAAAGATGCTTATATTCGGCAATAATGCGGAGATAATAAAGGGCGTTGTCAGCTTCCGTTCGGTCGAGAACAGGGGCGTCGCATGGGGCTTTTTAAGCAATAAAGAGGGGAGCATGCTCATCGTTATCAGCGTGTTCACCGTTATCATGATAGGTCTTATGATCTGGATCGTGATCAAATACAGGAAGAGCATGAGCGTGCCTCTCATGATCGCCTTCGCGGCGGTCGTCGGCGGAGCGATAGGCAATCTTATCGACCGTATCGCGCTCGGCTTCGTAAGGGACTTTATCTGCACCGAATTCATCGATTTCCCCGTGTTCAACGTCGCGGACTGTTTCGTTACCTGCGGCGGGATACTGCTTGGCGTGATACTCCTTTTCACAAAGAGCGGGCGCCGGTTCCTTAACGCGCTTTTCCCCGAAAAAAAGAAGGATACCACAGAGGCGGAATAATTGGATACCGATATCATCTCGATCGAATTGACCGTACCGCCCGAGAAGGCGGGGCAGAGGCTCGACGCGTTCATCGCGTCGGAGACCTCTTTTTCGCGCAGCGCGGTGCAGCGGATGATCGAAAACGGCGACGTTCTCCTTAATATGAAGGAGGTCCCCTCAAAGGCGAAGGTAAAGCCCGGGGACGAGGTATCGGTCACGCCGCCCCTGCCGGAGATAACTGACATACTCCCGCAGGATATCCCCCTCGATATAGTCTATCAGGACGCCGATATCGCCGTAATAAACAAGCCGAAGGGCATGGTCGTGCACCCCGCCGCCGGCAATCCGGACGGCACGCTCGTCAACGCAATAATGTACCATATAAAGGACCTCTCCGGCATTGGCGGGGAGGTGCGCCCAGGCATCGTACACCGGATCGACAGGATGACGAGCGGCCTCCTCGTGATCGCAAAGAACGATAACGCGCACGTTTTCCTTTCCGATCAGCTTAAGACCCACGCCGTGTCGCGCGTTTATTACGCCCTGTGCGAGGGGAATTTCAGGGAGGACTCCGGCACGGTCGACGCGCCGATCGCCCGCCACCGCACCGACAGGAAGAAGATGGCCGTCGATCCGAACGGCAGGAACGCCGTAACGCATTGGCGCGTTCTGGAGCGCTTCGGCGATATGACGCTGCTCCGCGTAGAGCTTGAGACAGGCCGCACCCATCAGATAAGGGTGCATATGGCGTACATTAAGCACCCGATAGTCGGGGACGAGGTCTACGGTCACGCGAAGAACTCCCTCGGGATCGTCGGGCAGGCGCTCCACGCGGGCGAGCTGAGATTGACGCACCCCGCGACGGGGGAGGAGATGGTATTCACAGCCCCCCTGCCGGAGGAATTCGCGAATGCGCTCGAAAAGCTCCGCAAAAGGAACTTGAGGAGCTGATACGTTCAAGGACGGTTTTTCACCGTCCTTTTTTCATGCCCGGGGAACAAAGTCGAAAAGCCGTTCTATATGTCGTCAAGTACCGAAAACGCCACCTTATCCACAGTTTCCACAGGGTTTTCCACACAAAAACCGCTTGAAACGCATGGATTTAACGGAGTTTTCCACAGTTGCCGTGCCGTTTGAAAGCGGAAAAACGGCGCTCAGGTCGTACCATTGTTAACAGATTCGACAAAAGAATGATCACATTCGCAGTTGATAATTTCAATAGTATTTGGTATAATAACTGTATCTGTGCAGAGCTTGGGGCAGCCCGTTCCTGCCGGAATTATCATAAAGGAAATCCTGCCATGAAAAGGTTTTTGATATATGCGCTCGCCGTTTCGATGACGGCTGCCGCGATGCTGTTTTCCGGCTGCGGCGGCGGATCGCAGACGGTCGATATCTACACGCCCGATCCCGGGTCTTCCGTGATAAGGCCCGTGCCCACATCGGTGCCCGACTTTACGCCCGATCCAGTCGCCTCCGTTTCGGAGACGCCTTCCGGGCAGACGACCGAGCCGCCTTACGATCCCACGGAGCCGGATCAGAGCGTGTTCGACGACGCGGCGTTCATCGGCAACTCCGTTTTCGAGGGGTTCTATCGTTTCGGCGTGATCACGCACGGCAAGTTCTTCACCAAGGTCGGCCTTAACGTGAACAGCGTCTATACCGATCATACCGATACCGGCACCGTCCCCATAATTGACGAGGTCGCCCAGGGCAGCTACGGCAAGGTCATAATCCAGCTCGGGCAGAATGAGCTTGCATGGCCCAATATCACCGCGTTTATTCAAAAGTATTCCGATCTGATCGACGATATAATGCTTCGCCAGTCCGGCGCAAAGGTGTTCATCGTGGCGCTCCCGCCCGTGACGCAGGCGTATAACGACGCGGATCAGAGCGGCGTAAATAATGAGAACATCACAAGGATGAACGGCCTTTTGAGGGAGCTTGCTTTAAGGCGCGGCGTGGTGTTCATAGAGGTCCCGGCGGAGCTTTACGACGTGAACGGCGCCCTTCCCGAGGAAGCGTCGAGCGACGGTCTCCACCTAAACCTCAAGTATGACAGGATCTGGGCGGATCACATCTGCCTCAGCGTAATGAAAGCAAGCTGACAAATCGACCTAACGGAGGAAAAACAAATGAATAAGCTCAGGAACGTCGTTTCCATCATGCTGGTATTCGTTCTCGCAATGGCGCTCACCGCCTGCTCCGGGAACAAGAAGACGAAGGATTATAACGTGGATGAGATCGCGGACGCCATAGCGAGGAACGTCTCGTTCGAGGATCAGTACATCGCCAAGATCGAGCAGCGCGATTTCGCACTCAATCTTTACGGTATAGAGCCGGCACTCGTCGCCGATAAGGACGGCGCAAAGGAAGCCGCCGTCTATATCTCCGGCTCCTCGCCCGAGATGATCGTATGCATCAAGGCCGTGGACGAGGGTTCCGCTTCCCTCGTGCTCGAGGCGGTGGAAGGGCTCATCAACACCTATATCACCAACTACACCAACTACGGCCCGGAGCAGGTCACAAAGCTTGAGACCGCCGTTAAGATCGTTAAGGGACAGTACGTTTTCGTCACCGTTTCGAACGACAATTCCGCCGCATCCGATTACATCAACGACCTTCTTTCCAAATAATTGAAAAAGTCAGCAAGAAAAAATAAAACGTCCCAGATCATCACGGTCGCCGCGTTCGTTATCGCGATAGCCACGCTTGCCGTGCTCTTTGCTGCGCTCCCAAAAAAGGCGGGGCAGATGAGCGATCTTGAGTTCCGCATGCTGGCGGATCATCCCATAAAGGGCAAGTCGTTCTCCACGCTCGTAAGCGACACCGTGAAGGGCAATCTCTCAAAAAACGTCGACTCCTTCCTTGAGGATCATTTCCCCGCAAGGAGCTTCTTCATCGCGCTCAACTCGTATTACCTCCGCCTTACGGGCCGCAACGCGGATCAGGGCGTGGTCATGGGCAGGAACGGCCGCCTTTTCGCCGCCGCTTTCGATCCCGATATCCAGCAGCTCGATAAGAACATTGATGTAATGACCCTCTTCGCTGATGAGAACGGGCTCGAGCTCATATATGTCGACGTTCCCACCTCCGCCGCCGTGGTCACGGAGGATCTTCCTGACGTGCATCTTGAGTATCATGACGCCGAAGTCATCGCCCATATCCGCGAAAAGCTCTCCGCAAGCGGCGCGAAGGCTCCCGATCTGATCGCCCTCTACGGCGACAACGCCGGGCAGTACTTCTATCTCACCGACCATCATTGGACGATGAAGGGCGCGTATCTTTGCTATGCCGCCATCTGCAACGATCTTGAGATAAAGCCCGTAAAGGAGTCGCAGTTCGTCGTAACGGGGTATGAGTTTTACGGCAGCTATTTCCGCGAAGCGGGGCTTTGGCTCACAAAGCCCGACGCGCTGGAGGTCTGGCGCAGCGACGAAACGGAAGCCATGAAGGTCACGATAGGCTGCGGCGAAAAGGCCGTGGAGCATACCGGCCTCTATGACGACGAACAGCTCAGGGACGGCAACGTCAACAAGTACGCCGCCTATATCTATGACAATAACGGCCTCACCGTGATAGAGAACGAAGCCGGCAACGGGGATACCCTCCTCGTTGTAAAGGACAGCTTCGGCAACTCGATAGTGCCTCTCCTCGCAATGAACTACTCCCGCGTAATAATGATCGATACCCGCTATTACAGGGACGCTTCGCTGCCCGCCCCTTCCGAGCTCGTGAAGGAATACGGCGTTTCAAGGATGGTCGTCGTGCTCGGTACCGACTCGTCGACGAGCGATATCCAGGCGGCGTTCCTGCGCTGACAAAACCGAATCTATCGGCCCCGCGGTCAGGTAAGACCCGGGGCCTGTTTTCACTTTTTTGCGTTAACGCTATTTACAAAATTCGCGCATAGTGGTAAAATAACCATAAAGGATTTTTAATTCGGCACTGTGATGCCGGCAAGATCGGTCATATCCCCGTCCCGCCCGTTTTCGGGCGCGGCGGCATGTCTGCCTGCCGGCTGCGGCGGGTTTTTTTGAGGCAAAAAATGGTTTTCAAGTCCGAAATAATGACAGAGGCGGAGGTCGCGCGGTCGCTCGCGCGCATCACGCATGAGATCATAGAGAGGGATCACGGCACGCAGGGGATAGTCCTGCTCGGCATACGCCGCCGCGGGCTGCCCCTTGCCAAGCATATCGCCGCCAATATCGAAAGGTTCGAGGGCGTTTCCGTTCCCGTCGGTTATATCGACGTCACCCTTTACCGTGACGACCTTACCGAAACGACGGATCTTCCCAACGCGGGGGAGACGCATATCCCCGTCGACCTCAACGGCAAATGCTGCATACTCGTTGACGACGTCATTTTCACCGGCAGGACGGCGCGCGCCGCGATAGAGGCGGTCTTCAAATACGGCCGTCCCGCGCAGATACAGCTTGCCGTGCTTATCGACAGGGGCCACAGGGAGCTTCCCATCCGGCCCGACTTCGTGGGAAAGAACATCCCCACGGCAAGGAGCGAGCTGATCGCCGTCACCGTGCCCGAGATCGACGGTGAGCCTTACGGCGTCAAGCTCTACGAAAGATGAATACTAACGGCGGGTCGACTCCGCCGCGAATAAACAGGAGGAAAACCAATGAATCTGATCTACAACGTTAAGGACAGGCCCAAATTCGGTCAGCTGATCGTATTCGCCTTCCAGCAGCTCCTTGCGATCATGGCGGCGACCATCGCCGTTCCCGCGATCGTAGGCCACGGTATGACCGCCTCCGCCGCGCTCTTCGGCGCCGGCGTCGGCACAATCGTCTACCAGCTCTTCACCAAATTCAGGAGCCCCGTATTCCTCGGTTCCTCCTTTGCGTTCCTCGGCGCAATGGCGGCGGCCTTCGCGGGCGGCGTGTCGATGAGCCTCGGCTTCTTCGGCCTCATACTCGGCGCATGCTTCGCCGGCCTCGTCTATGTCGTGATCGCGATCATCGTCAAGTTCGCGGGCGTCAAGTGGATTGGTAAGCTCATGCCCGCCGTCGTCATAGGACCGACCGTCGCGATCATCGGTCTCTCCCTTGCCGGCAACGCCGTCGGCGACATGATGAAGGGCGATTACGGCCCCGTCGTTGACAACGTACTGCAGCCCACCGCTTCCCCCTACATCGCGCTGATCTGCGCTCTCGTGACCATGTTCACCGTCATACTCTGCTCCACCTACGGCAAGAAGCAGCTCCGTCTGATCCCCTTCATCATCGGCATCATCGCGGGCTACATCGTAGCGCTGGTCTTCACCCTGATCGGCAGGGCGGTCGGCAACCCCGCTCTCCGCATCATCGACTTCGCGCCCATCAAGGCCCTTGTTAAGGACGGCGTCACGATCAATACGTTCATATCCCTCCCCAAATTCACTTTCATAGAGGCTGTTAAGGGCGTAAAGGACATCAATGCCGCTTACATCGGCACCATCGCCGTGGCGTATATCCCCGTTGCGTTCGTCGTTTTCGCCGAGCATATCGCCGATCATAAGAACCTCTCCACCATCATCGGCAAGGATCTGCTTACCGATCCCGGCCTCTCCCGCACGCTCCTTGGCGACGGTATCGGCTCCTTCGCGGGCGCGATATTCGGCGGCTGCCCCAACACCACTTACGGCGAGTCCATCGGCTGCGTAGCCATCACCGGCAACGCCTCCGTCATATCCATCACCGGCGCGGCGGTCCTCGCGATACTCTTCGCGTTCATCTCCCCGTTCGTCGCATTCCTCGATTCCATACCCGCCTGCGTTATGGGCGGCGTCTGCATGACGCTCTACGGCTTCATCGCAGTATCCGGCCTTAAGATGCTCCAGCCCGTCGATCTTAACGAGAACCGCAACCTCTTCGTCGCTTCCGTTATACTCATCTCCGGCGTCGGCGGCCTCGCGCTTGAGTTCGCGCTCAAGAACGGCCAGTCCATCAAGCTCACCACCGTTGCCTGCGCGCTGATCCTGGGCATCATCACCAACCTTGTGCTCTCCGGCAAGAAGGAACAGCCCGGCAAAGAGGAGCCCCAGCAGGTGATCAAATAATTGCTTGTATAACAAAAAAGGCATTGTCAAAGACAATGCCTTTTTAATGTGCTTTTATCCCACGACCTTGCCCACCACGCGCAGCTCATAGGCGTATTTGACGCTGATGGGCTGGTAGCGCGGGTTGAGCGAAACCAGCTTTAACCCGTTCGAGCGGTCGAGCTTTTTGCAGTAGGAATCGCCGTTGTAGACGAAAATGCCGATATCGCCGTCCTCCAGCTCGGTACAGCTGTGAACATAGACGATCTGCCCGTCGACAAAGTCCGGCGCCATCGAGTCGCCGCTTATGCGCACGGCGAAATTCGCCTCCGGCGGGATATCCGCCGCCTCGTACGACTCGAAATTATCGCTGTCGAGGAATATGCCCGTGCCGGCGGAAACAGGCAGGTCGTAGAGCGGAACGACGCGCGCCGCCTCGCTCCGCTGCTCGCGCATGGGGGAGACCTCGGCATATGCGTCGGAAAGGCGCAGCAGCGAAATGAATTCGCCCGCCATACGCACGCCCTCGCTGTTAAGGCCGGAGAACGGGCTGCCCGTGCCTATGTCAAGAAACTCCGAAACGACGTCCGTAACGCCGTATATCTCGCAGAGCCAGATAAACTGCGCCGCGTCCGGCAGCGAAGCGCCGGTCTCCCATTTGCTGACCGCGCGGTTGGTGATGGGCCCCGTGTGGAGCGAAACGAGCCGCGCGACCTCCTGCTGGGAAAATCCCGCGGTCTTCCTCAATTCAGTGAGTTTTTTGCCGATATCCATTGCAAACGCCTCCCTTTTCACATTCAAAGGTTTGCGCATATTATAGCACCTTCCGCACGCGCTAACAAGGGGTTTAAGCAAAAAAATCGCTCAAAAAGAGAATATTATGCAATTATTCTCTTTTAAGCAGATAAAACGGGTCGTGAGCGTATCGTCCGCGCGGAAGGCGCGATCCTTAAGCGGCGTATTCCCGCGAGAATATTTGAAAGAAAAACACGATAGTATTTGAAATCGGAGCATTCTTTGTGTTATAATTAAAAATTGGAGGTATACGGTCATGCTTTACGAGCTGCTTGGCGGCATAAAAACGCTTTCCGTTATAGGCATGTGCAAGAACGCCGGCAAGACGACCGTGCTTAATTCCCTTATCTCGGAATGCGAAAACGCGGGGGAGAGGCTGGGCCTCACCTCCATCGGCAGGGACGGCGAGAGGAGCGACCTCGTCACCAACACCAAAAAGCCGGAGATATTCATTCGGGAGGGAGCGCTCGTCGCCACGGCGGAGCAGCTTCTTAAGGAGGGTGATATCTCCATGGAGATACTCGATTCGACCGGCATCCCCACCCCCATGGGGGCGATAGTCGTCGTTCGCGCCCGCTCGGCGGGGTACGTGCAGCTCGGCGGCGCCTCCATAACGGAGCATCAGAAGACGGTCCGGGACAGGC
This sequence comes from uncultured Clostridia bacterium, assembly GCA_947304365.1. Taxonomy (GTDB): domain Bacteria; phylum Bacillota; class Clostridia; order Christensenellales; family CAG-138; genus UBA3857. The sequence continues at coordinate 8,851 of CAMZAY010000012.1, forward strand.
TTTTCGAGCTTGGCGCGGACAGGGTGCTGATAGACGGCGCGATCAGCCGCAAATCGCTCGGCAACCCCTCGCTGGCGGACGGAGTGATACTCAGCTCCGGCGCCTCGTACGACGCGGATATCAGAAAGACCGCGGACGACACCGCCTATTTTGCTCGCCTGTTCAGCCTTCCCGCCTATGAGGGGGAGGCTCCCGACCTCGGCAGATTCACCGCTCTCACGCCGAAGGGCGCCGTCGGCGGCGAAAGCCTTTCGGATATCGCGCGGGACTTGAAGGAGGGCGTCCAAACGCTCATAATCCGCGGCGCGTTCACGGACAGCACCGCGAAGGAGCTTACGGAATACGCAAAGCCGCTCACCGGCGTCACCCTCGCCGCGCAGGACGCCTCAAGGCTCCTCTTAAAGCGCGAGAATTATTTGAGGCTCAACCGCTTCATAGGCGGGTTCAGCCTTATAAAAAGCACAAGGCTGATCGCGGTAACGGTCAATCCGTTCTCCGCATACGGCATGCATTACGATAAAAACGAATTCAGGGAAAGGGTGGAGGCAAGGCTCCGTGAAAGCGGAGTCTCCGCGCCCGTAACGGACGTTAAGGATGTTTGATAAGGAACAGCTCAATTCGATAGGCTTCCGTTTCGTAACGGACAGGACCGAGCTCGTCACCCCTTACGGGGAGGAGCTTTCAAGGCGTCCGCATTTTTACAAACGCGGGGAGCTCGATCTTTTAAAAACGGAGCAGCATAACGTCTCCGTGCTGATGGACGCCGTGCGCGATGATATCGCCGGGGTCAATACGCTGCTTCGCCTTATGATGCCCATTAAGGACATCCGCCGTTCCATCGCCGCGCTCGAGGCGCGCCCGCTTTCCGAGGTGGAGCTTTTTGAAGTGAAGCGCTTCCTCCTCCAGCTCGAGCTGATCGCGCCGGAGGTAAAGAAGCTCGGCAGGGATCTCAAGGAGCTTAGTATCACCGCCATGCCGCGCGCGCTCGATCTCATAGATCCCGACGGGACAAGGTCGCCCTCGTTCTACGTTTCCGACAGGCTTTCGGAAAAGCTCGCCGCGATCCGCAGGGAGCGGCGCCGCGTAGACGAGGCGATGCGCAGGGGCGACGATTCGGATGAAACGCGCCTTGAAAGGACCCGCCTTGCCGCAATGGAGGAGGAGGAGAACGCCCGCGTCCGCGGGCAGCTCTGTGAAAGGCTCCTGCCCTACCGTGAGGAGCTCCTCGATAACGCCGCGGCGATAGGCAGGCTCGATCTCGCTCTCGGCAGGGCAAAGCTCGCCGTCGCGTATAACGCGGTCATCCCGACCGTCGGTTCGGACCGCTTCGTCATGAAGGGCATGGTAAACCCGAAATTCGGCGAGGCGCTCGCCGAGAAAGGGCGCGAGTTCGTGCCAGTCTCCATGGAGCTTGAAAAGGGCTCCGTCGTGATAACCGGCGCGAACATGGGCGGCAAATCCATCGCGATAAAAACGCTCGCGCTCAACACCATGCTCGCCATGTGCGGCTGTGCGGTGTTCGCCGAAAGCGCCGAGCTTCCCATGATAGACGATCTCTATCTTTTGAGCGAGGACAGGGAGGACGCCATGAGCGGCCTTTCGAGCTTCGGCGGAGAGATGAAGGCGTTCGACGCCATGCTCGCGGAGTCCGGGGACAAGGAGTGCGTGCTCGCGCTGCTCGACGAATTCGCCCGCGGCACCAACCCGCACGAGGGCGCCGCTCTCGTAAAGGCGGCGGCAAGACTCTTCAATTCGCGGAGCAACACCTACGCGGTACTTGCCACGCATTTTGACGGAGTGGCAAAGCTTGCCCGGCTCCATTACCAGGTCGCGGGGTTAAGGAACGCCCCGCCCGAAAAGCTCGACCTCATCATGCGCTCCGGCTCGGTCGAGTCCCTGGCGAAGCTCATGGATTACGGGCTCTATCCCGTTGCGCCGGACGAGGATCCCCCGCGTGACGCGGTAAAGATAATCAAAGCGCTCGGCGTAAGCGAAGAGTTTACCCGGCTTATCGAAATAGATTGATACAGGAGGTTCTTAATATGCAGACGATTCACCTTTACAATACGCTGACCCGCAGCGTGGAGCCGATAGTGCCGCACGAAGCGGGCAGGATCACAATGTACACCTGCGGGCCGACCGTTTATCATTACGCGCATATCGGCAATATCCGCACCTATATCATGGAGGACGTGCTTGAAAAACTGCTCGTCTATGCGGGCTATGAGGTCAAGCGCGGCATGAACATCACCGACGTCGGCCATCTTACGAGCGACGCCGACACCGGCGAGGACAAGATGCTCGAGGGCGCCAAGCGCGAGGGCAAATCCGCAATGGAGATCGCCCGCTTCTACACCGACGCCTTCTTCGGCGACTGCGAAAAGGTCAACGTCAAAAAGCCCGAGATAGTCGTCCCCGCGACGAGCTGCATCGATGATTTCATTAAGCTCATCCAGATCCTCTTCGACAAGGGCTATGCCTACAAGGCGGGCGGCAACGTGTATTTCGACACCTCCAAGGTCGATGATTATTACAGGCTCACCGGGCATTCCGCGGACGACCTCATGGTCGGCGTGCGCGACGACGTAACGGAGGATACCAATAAGAGGAACAAGACCGATTTCGTGCTGTGGTTCACCACGTCGAAATTCGGCGAGCAGGAGTTAAGGTGGGATTCCCCGTGGGGCTACGGCTACCCCGGCTGGCATATAGAGTGCTCCGCGATCAGCCTTACATACCTCGGCGAATACCTCGATATCCACGCGGGCGGAGTCGACAACATTTTCCCGCATCACACCAACGAGATCGCCCAGTCCGAGGCCGCGATAGGCCATCCCTGGTGCTCCCATTGGTTCCACCCCAGGCACCTTAACGACAAATCCGGCAAGATGAGCAAGTCGAAGGGCGGCATACTCACCGTTTCCGCGTTAGAGGAGAACGGATATAAGCCCCTCGCCTACAGATTCTTCTGCCTCCAGTCACATTACAGAAAGCCCCTGGAGTTTTCGTTTGACGCTTTAAGAAATGCA
>CAMZAY010000013.1 GCA_947304365.1 uncultured Clostridia bacterium
GAGGGGCTTGAGCTTCTCGGTAAGGAGATCTCGCTCGTTTCGCCGACCGTTATCGCCACTTTGGGCAACACTCCGTTAAGCGCCGTTACGATGCTTGCGCGCGGATTCATTAAGCAGTCGACCGTAGGGGAAGCCCACGGCAAGCCGTTTTCGGTATTCATCGACGGCAAGCAGCGCACGGTGTTCCCGCTGTATCATCCCGCCGCATGCATCTATAACAGGAAGCTGAAGCCCGTGCTCGAGGCGGATCTTATCAGCCTGGGAGACATTGTGAGAAGGCTGATAAATATTTGAACCATATGCTTATACGCATTTTTCGTTATCCGTAACAAAAGCAAAAAGAAAACCGGGGATGCTCGTTACATTCCCGGTTTTGATTTTTCTTGGTTTACTTTGTTTGCGAACTGCGCTTGTTCCTGCGGATGACGATCTCCGAAATGCCGAGGGCAAGAATCGCGATCGCCGCTACTGCGGCGATTATGCCGAGTATCTTGAACCAGTTCATGAGCTTCTGACCGGTCGATGTGATGAGCCCGTCAAGCTTTTTGCCGAGGCCGGTACCGTCGTCCACAATGGAAATATCGTCGCCTTCGCTCGAGGGATCGTTGGGCGGGACAAGATGGCTCACGTCGATCTGATCGGCGTTGACGTAGGCTTCATAGGTATACGTGTTGCCGGAGGAATCCTCCGCCTTAAGTATGAATACAAGATCGCGCACTTCGCCGATATTGATCTCCGCCTCTACCTTATCGGAGGCGCCGACGGGAAGCGAATCCCACTTATGCAGCTCGTAACCGACGGATTTTTCCGTAACGGTAAGGTTGTAGAAGGGGAGGGATCCCGTGTTTTTGAGATTGAATTCAACGCCTATCACGGAGCTGAGAGAAAGCGAGGTTGTCGTTCCGGCGGTGAAGGTCAAGCCAAGGAGCGAGGTATCGATATAGGGCCTGACGGCGTAGCTCGACGTGCTGTCTTTGAATGCGGTGCCGTTGAAATCGGTGCCGGTTATCTTGAATACGACGTAACGGACGGAGGAAGGATTGGGCGCGAAATACCTGATCACCTTCTGCTCTCCGACAGCAAGGGAGAACGCCGCGCCGGAAATGTTGTTCCCAAGCTCGTCTGTAACAATAAGATTGCTGAGCTTCTGATTGCCGTTGTTGGTCAGGTAGATGGTGAACTGGACGCCCTCCGGAGTGGGGTTGCTCATAACGACCTCCTTCGTGACCTGGGACTGAATGAGCCCGACCGTCAGCTGGGAGACGTTAATTACGAACGGAGTCGAACCGCCCTGCGCGTAATAGGTAACAACGGGCGCGGATACGATCGTGGAAGCGCCCATCTTGATCACTTTGCTGAATTCGCGCTTTTCGCCCGGCGCGATCGAGTTGAACGTTACTGCGGGGTTGGTCGTGCCGAATACGTTGCGGTCGACAAGTGTGATATTGACGAGCGTCGTAGAGCCGGTGTTGGTGAAGGAGTAGTAGAATGTAACGTCCGTTCCTTCGGTAGCGTTGACGGGATTAGCCGTCCTTGTAACGGAAAGATAAGCGGAAGCGCTCTTCCTGTTGACTTGCAGGTGACGGTCTCCGACTTGGGGGTGCCGTCGTCATCCCACTGCACTGTAAAGGAAAGATTAACGCCGAGCATCGCTTCGGATACTGCGAGAGAAGCGGAGAAAGACTTCTGCGAACCGGGAGCGATGGATACGCCGTCGGTATTGAATACGGCGTTATACGAATTGACGATCCTTATATTGGTATAATAACCCGACTTTTCGGGCGAACGATCCCCGGGCGCGGGAGTCGTTACGGGGGGCTGAGTAGGCTCCGCAGCCGGCTCGGTAGGCTGAACGGGCGTGGGCTGGGGCGCAGAAGAATTGGTATTGTTGAGCGCGATGGTAACGGTAACCGTGCCGGCGGAAGAAAGCTCCGTCGGAGAGACGGAAATGGCGACGTGCCCGCCCGAGCTCGCCCAAACCTCCATACGGGGGATTATCGATAAAACCAGCGCCGCAAGCGCCAGGATGATAACAGATCTTTTAACGGCTTTGTTCAAGGTATCAAACTCCTTTTTCACAAAATCATTCATCTTTTATTATAACCTATTTTGGGCCGTACAAGCAAGCATTATATTCGAAATCGGCAAAATATTTTTTATGGCGGTGCTCCTCGATCCCTTACGGCAACGTTTTCGCTTTACAATAAAGGTAAAATTTGGTATAATAATAAGCAGACCATCCGGGTCTTTCAGGAGCATTTGATCAATGAAAAGAAAGTATCGCATCGTTATATGCCTTTTACTTGCGGCGTGCTTTACGCTTGCCGCGTGTTCCGGCGGAAAAAAGAAGAGCCTTTCTTCGTTCGATCCTTCGGATCCCGTTATTTCGATCGGCGATCAGGAGGTCAGCCTTGCCGCTTATAAGGCGCTGTTCGAGAGTTATCTTCCCTATATGCAGTATTACGGGCAGGATCCGCTTGAAAGCGCAAGTGCGCTCGAGAGCTATCAGGATTGGCTCGTCGACGAATTGACCAACGACCTTGTCACCGTTTATCAGGCGGGTGAGGCGGGGTTCAGTCTTTCCGCCGAACAGGAAAAGGAGTTCAGTGAACAGACCGAAGCCGAACTGAGCGAGCTTTACGACCGTTTAATGAAGATCGCGGAGCAGAATTATTCCGACGATCCGAGCATCCCGCTCGAAACGTATTTCGACGGGCTCGTAAATCAGGAATCCGAGTATTATACCGGCACGGCTATGAGCTGGGAAGATTACAGGGCGCATTATCTGAATGAGGCGAAGAAGGCTTATATCGTAAACGCTTACAGGGACAGCGTCTGCGGCGAGTTCATCCCTTCGGAGGAGGATATCACCAACTGGTATGACGCCGCGCACGAGAACGATAAGGCGAACTATCTCGATTCTCCCGAAAAGTACAAGATGGATGAGGAGGATTTCGAGATCAATTTCGGCAAGGGCGACAGCATACTTCCCGTAACGTACGTTCCCGCCGGGTATTCGAGGATGATGCATATCGTCGTTTCGCCGAAGGGCGAGCTTTCCGACGAGTATAAGGCTAAGCTCAAACGCATGGAGGAGATAAAGACGGAGTATTCGGAGCTCTCGTTTGATGACGCTGTTGAGGGCACGAATAAGCATGCGGCGCAGCTTGACAAGCTGCTTGCCGAGTATAAGCTTTTGAAACAGGCGACGGAGGGAGAATATTCGAGCTTTGTCGAAGAAGCCTATGAGAAGATCAAAAACGCATACGGCGAGCTTGTCTCCGGCGCTGATTTTGCAGACGTAATGCTTCGTTATACTGAGGATGAGCGCGTTGTCGGCGGAGAAGATTCCGAAGGATGCGAGGCGTTCAGAACAAAGGGCGAGCTTATCAGCGTTCAGTATAACGGTTACGGCGATTGGAGCGAGACCGTCAAGACGGAGTTTTCAAAGCTCAAAATGGGCGAGTATTCCGGCATATTCATGGACGGTGGAAGCTATCATATCATTTGCTACGTTTCGGATGAAGCTTCCGGCGACGTGCCGCTTGAGCAGATCCACGACTATATAAAAGAAGTCTGTATGGTAGGCGTGCAGAATTCCCAGTGGAACCAGCTCGTCAGCGAATGGAAGAAGGATCCGGATCTCAAGATCGATCACGATATAATCAGGCTCGTCGGTGCAGACGGGCTCGGAAAGGACGAATAAATGAGGCTCGATAAATATCTTAAGGTGTCGCGCATTATCAAGCGGCGCACCGTCGCAAACGAGGCGTGCTCCGCAGGTAAGGTCACGATCAACGATAAGGTCGCGAAGCCTTCAAGCGAAGTGAACGAGGGTGATATAATCTCGATAAGACTTGGCGCAAAGCTCTTTACGGCCGAGGTGCTCTCCGTCCGCGAATACGCTACAAAGGAGAACGCGGACGAAATGTACCGCGTAATTTCCAACGAATGAACCGCTCCATTAGGGAGGTATGATGGAAAAGACCGTTTGCGCGGTGCTGCTTGCCGCCGGGAGCTCCACCCGTATGGGGACCGACCGCGGGGGAGAGCCGATAAACAAAATGCTTTTAAACATCTCGGGGATGACGCCGATCGAGCGCTGTGTCCGCGCTTTTTACGATCACGTCGACGAGTATGTTATTGTTGTTTCCGAAAGCACCGCGGAGGCCGCGCGTTCCGCCGCCGCTTCCGTCGATAAGCCCGTAAGGATCGTTTTGGGCGGCGCAAGGAGGCAGGATTCGGTACTTAACGGCGTCACCGCCACGGATTGCGACATAGTGGCGATACACGATGCCGCAAGGTGCCTTATAACCGGGAACGTAATTGCCGCGGCTGTCGCTTCCGCCGCCGAAAAAAACAGCGGCGTCGCAGCGATATCCGTTCGCGATACGCTCCGCGTTCGTGAAACGGGCGAGACCGTCGACAGGTCGAAGCTCGTCCAGATGCAGACTCCGCAGTGCTTCGACAGGGAGATGCTTCTTGAAGCTTACGATTCCTTTGATGATACAGTCACGGATGACGCTGCGGTCTTCATGGCGCGCTATGGAAGCGTTGAACTGACCTGCGGCAGCATACTTAATCAAAAGCTGACAGAGAGATCGGATATCGCGTTTTTTGAAGATGTATTGAATGGAGGCGGCCGTATGAGGATTGGCGTCGGAGAGGATACTCACAGACTTACAGAGGGCAGGAAGCTCATTCTCGGCGGCGTCGAGATTCCGTTCAGGCTCGGCCTTTTGGGTCATTCGGATGCAGACGCGCTCATTCACGCGGTGATCGACGGCATGCTCGGCGCGGCCGCTCTCGGCGATATCGGCAAGCTTTTCCCGGATAACGATCCCGCTTATAAGGGCATCTCAAGCGTTTTGCTGCTTGAGAAAGTCGCCGCGCTTCTTTCGGAAAACGGGTATTATGTTTCAAATATCGACGCTACCGTTACCGCGCAGGAGCCGAAGCTTGCTCCCTATATTCCCGAAATGCGCAAAATAATAGCCGACGCGGCAGGCCGCATCGGCATTGAGAACGTTAGCGTTAAGGCGACGACCCCGGAACGCCTCGGTCCGGAGGGGAATTTAGAGAGTATAACCGTCAGGGCTGTCGTCTGCATCGGGCGTATCGTCCGCTGAAACGGCTTCCTCGGAATTCGCATACAGCTCTTCCGTGCTTACGGAGGGGCTTTTTTCACATTCCGCACAGCTGCCGGGACATTCGGCTTCGTCGCCGAAGGGCTTGCCCGCCTTATTCATTAGCTCGCGGAAGGGGTATGTGCGCATCTCGAAAGTGCCGTCGCTGAACTGGACCTTTACGGTGGTGGTCTCGCTGATCACGTTGTTGTCGGCAACCGTACCTACGCCGTCGGGAGTAATGACCTCCTTGCCGACGCGGGGCATGATCTTATGCATGCCTTCATAACAGGACTGCTCAAATTTAAGGCAGCACATGAGCCTGCCGCATATGCCGGAGATCTTCGTTTGATTGAGCGAGAGATTCTGCTCCTTTGCCATTTTGATGGAAACGGGAATGAAATCCGAAAGGAACGAGGCGCAGCAGATGGGCCTTCCGCATACGCCGAGGCCGCCGAGCATCTTCGCTTCATCCCTTACGCCGATCTGACGAAGCTCGATCCTCGTTTTGAAAATGCCGGCGAGATCCTTGACGAGCTCGCGGAAATCGACCCTTCCGTCCGCGGTGAAATAGAACATGATCTTGGAGCCGTTGAAGGCGTATTCCACTTCGACGAGCTTCATAACAAGGCCGTGCTCCTCGATCTTCGCCTGGCAGATGGCATAGGCTTCCTTTTCTTTTTCCTTATAGATGCGCCGCTGCTCCCTGTCTTCGGGCGTGGCGATCCTGATTACGGGCTTGAGCTGCGAGACGATCTGTTCGTCCGGAACGAAATGAGGGGGCTCCGCCACGTCGCCGAAAACGACGCCGCGCGCGGTGTCGACGATCACGCCGTCGCCCGATTTGATATCAAGATCGAGCGGGTCGAAATAATAGATCTTACCGCCGTCCTTAAATTTGACTCCAATAACTTTGCTCATATATCAAACTCCTGTTTTATTTCTTTTTATCGTTTATCTTCATCGCGGCGATATCCGCGAACAGCCTGTCGAATGAAGCGCCTCCGCCTGCATTGGTCGATAGCCTTTGCGCAAGCATCGTCAGCTCATTTATAATACAACCTATCTCGCCGATTGTAAAGCTTTTGCAAGCAGCCCGAAGCTCTGTTTCAAGATCCCGCGTATGTTCCGGCTCCAATCCGCAGGCCAGGTTCAGCATATCGTGACAGGTAAGGAGCAGTATCTCGTTTGCTTCGGCCCAATCCGTCCTGTCGCGCTTTGTCTTTGTCCATTTGAAATCCGGCGCCGCCTTCATTGCCGACAGGAGCGCTTTGATTGCGCCCTTGCGCAGATCGCGGAAATCAGCATCCTCATAAAGTCTTATCGCGCGGGCGGAAATATAACCGCTCAAAGCGGCATAACGCTTAGCTTCGGCAGGCGACGCGCCACGTTCTGTAAGCACGTTTTCCACTTCACCAGGCTCGGGAAGACTGCAGCGGATCATCATGCATCTTGAACGGATGGTGGGCAGTATCCCGTATTCGTTGCCGGTAAGTATAAAATGCGTGTTCTCGGGCGGCTCCTCCAAAACCTTGAGCATGGCGTTCTGGACCATCTGCGAAAGGAGATTCGCCTGAAGGAATACCGCGACGCGCCCGGCTTTCGAGTATGTTTCACGGTAGATCTCCGGCCGTATCACGTCCCTGAAATCCGCGATCGAGATATTGCCGGAGTATTCCATATAATCGGGATCCCTTGAAAGGCGCGCCGTATCGTCACCCGAATAAAGCATGAGGGACGCCGCCCTTCTCGCGGCGGAATCGGTCATGTCGGGATCGCTTCCCGTAAGAAGATACGCGTGCATCGCTCTTCCCGCAAGTATGGAGGCGTCAAGCCTTTTAAGGACTTCGTTCAAAGCTTATCTTTCCTTTACGACGGCGATCTTTCTGTCTATAAGACCGAAAAGATCCGCGCCGGACTTTTCTTCGTGAAGCAGGAACCTTATCGACCGGGGGAGTATCCTTTCGCCCGGGAACAGTATCGCCGTGCCGGGAGGATAACAGCCTACCGCCTGTGCGGAGATCCTGCCTTCCGCATCCGCAAAATCAACGTATTCGGTGCTTCCGGTCAGTGCGTCGCGCACGTTCATTACGGTTTCGCCCCTGTATTCCGAATAAATAGCCGAGGACGACGGCACATTAGTGCGGTCTTTTTCGTCAAGAGCAAGCGATATTATAGCCGAAATCAGCTTGTCGTACCATTCGTCCTTGTCGGCGGGGGTGGTGATAAGGGTTATGCATTCCGCATCGGCCATCTCGGGATAAACGCCCCGCGCCTCAAGCTCCATGCCGAATCGATGACCGGTCATTCCCGCGGCGGAGATATTGATGCGCGTTATGTCCTGGAGCCGCTTGTCACGGCTTCCGAGCACTTTAATACCCTCGAGCGCGTCAAGCCTTTCGATAACACGCTCGATACGGTCGATATGCTTCTCCCAATCGAGGGGCTCGAGTATCGACCTTTCAATGGAGAGCATCAATTCGTACGAAGGACTTGTGGACTGTACGACGTTAAGTATCCTTTGTACGTTCGAGGGCGCCTGCGTAAAGCTTTCGCCCGTAAGCAGCACTGCGGTCTGCGTAAGCGCGGCAAGCGTTTTATGGGAGCTTATGCACCAAAGATCCGCCTGCGAAGGGATGGGCGGGAGCCTGTCGGAAAAAGCGAAATGCGCGCCGTGCGCGGAATCGACTATGAGCATCGCGCCGTGCTTTTTGCAGATAGCGGCGATCTCTTCGACCGGCGAAACGGCGCCCCTGTACGAAGGCGAAGTGATGAACACGGCGTCGCAGGGCGTTTCTGAAAGCGCTTTTTCAATGGATGAGGCGGTATAGATGCCTTCGTCGTTCGGGAAAAGCGGCGCGGTTTCCTGCCCGGAAAGCGCAAGCGCGTTGATCGCCGATTTGTGGCAGCCTCTGCCCAAAAGGACTCGCGTGCCGAAGCCCGCAAGGAACAGCATGGACATATTGCACGCTGTCGATCCGTTGACCACGAAGAAAGCGTCCTTTGCGCCGAGTGCCTTCGCGCAAAGCTTTTCGGACTCCAATATCGCGCCGGTGGGGGAATGAAGATTGTCCGTCCCCGGCACCTCGGTCACGTCGAGTTCATTCAAAATGCCTTTGTGACCGGGCATATGGAACCTTGCTGTTTTGAGATCGGCATAAGCCTTTACTGCTTCATAGATCGGTAGTCTTGCCATTTTCGATAATACCCCGGATGTATTCCTTTAATTCGTCGCTCGGTGTAAAGAACATGCGCACCTTTTTGCCTTCTTCTTCATAAACGATGGAGGAGGATCTTTCCTTTGATCTGGGACTGCAAACGATCTCCTTATCTGCGGGATACTCCGCGCCGGGATCGAGCAGGCAGACGAACTGCTCCTTTTTAATGACGCAGACTACGTCCCCCTTCGCGCTGGCAGTGCGCTCCGCCACGAATGTGCCCACGGGATACGGATAATCCTCGTGCACCATGTAATCGTCGAATCTTGCGTCATATTCGGGCTCGGGCTCCTTATAGAAGACCGTGTAGCGGTAGCCGAGGATCCTCAAACGATAGTATAGATACAGAAGCCCCGCCATTATGACGGCAAAGATATAAAGCGGCGCGTTGGTGCCGAACTTCATTTTCAGGAATGAAGCGATACCGCCCGCGGCGAAAAAGAAGACTATCAGCAAGACAAAAAGAAGGGTATCCGACTTTACGGAACCTTTCAGCTTGTCGACGCTTTCCTGATGCATTTGCGATCCCTCCGATCAAAACTGCGAGTATTTTATCACCATTTCGGTATTAAGTAAACAGCGTTCAGGGCTCCCAGCGAAATTTATTAAGATCGACATGCCCTTCGTTTACCTCGACGCCCTCGTTTTCAAGCAGCTTTATCTGCATATTCTCGCCCCCGAAGGCGAAGGCTGGGGATACGCGCCCGTTCCTGTCGACGACGCGGTGACATGGGATCTCGCCTGGTCTTGGGTTAACGTGAAGCGCATAACCCACCACGCGGGACCATCTTGGGTTACCGGCAAGGGCGGCGATCTGCCCGTATGTGGCGACCCTTCCGCGCGGGATCAGACAGACTTTAGAATAGATAAGCCCGAATGTGCTCTGGTCTTTCATATCAGTAGATCGCAAGCCTTTGCATATACATTATCATATAGATAAGGTACAGTAAGACGGAAATCAAATAGATCAGGCCGGTTTTGATTCGCTTTCCGCACATTATGCCCAGCGCGGCGTAGATCGGGAACGCGGCGGAAAGATATCTGACCGAAGACAACAGCCAGGTACAGCCGACGGATACGGCAAAGTAGCAAAGATAATACGCCGTGTAAGAAGCGGGGAGCTTCTTTGCCTTTGAGTTCATCAGCGCGAGCGAGCCGAATACAGCTAACACCTGCGGCACCCAAAGGGATATGAAGCCTTCTCTGTCATGGTTGAAATAATAAACGAAATAGTGCAGCATATAGCGCGCCGTATTATAGAAGGGGCACGCTTCCTGATGCCAGTTGCCCTTCTGAAACTCAAAGAATTTCAAGGGATCCCCGTGGATCCTGTAATTGATATAGAGATATCCGAGCGTGCCGAGGACGGATACAGCGAGCCCCGGTATTAAGAGCCAAGGGAATTTTTCTTTTTTGCGGAAGAACGCGACGAGCTGATTTATACCGACAAGCGCAATGGGAACGGCAAGTATCACGCCGAGCGATCTTGTGAACCCGGCAAGGGCTGTAAAGAGCCCTGCGAGCAGGTATTTCTTTTTGCCGAGGAAATAGAAGCCGCACGCCGTGAAGAGTATGAAAAGCGGTTCAGTCATGGGCGAATTCAGGAATATCGCTCCGGGCAGGAGTATCGCAAGTACAGCGGCGCGCCTTGACCTTTTATTGCCCAGTATCGGAAGCAGTGTAAGATAGATCATTCCGGAGGAAAGCGGAACGGCGATCCCGTTGATTATCTGCGCGGAAAGGTAGCTGCTGCCGAAAACATGATTGAACAAACGGATCATGATCGGGAACATCGGCAGGAATACGAGCAGCACGTCGTCCTTGCCGGTCTTCTGATACCAATTCTCGGCGATATTGAGATAATGCCCTGCGTCGGTATTTGACTTCATCCAGGCGGTGACCCAGTTGCTCTTGGGGACGGGGAAGAAGCTGCCGCTCTTTATGTAGGTATAGAACAGCACGCCGGTAAGGTATGCGAGAAGATGTATCGTAAGCGACGCGGCGCAGACGAGTATGAACGTCCTCATTACGCGCCTCGGTTTGTCGGAGGAGAGGGGTACAAAGTCGTCATCACCGATGAAGAGGGAAATGAACCTCGGTACGGCGGCAATTGCCGTCCCCGCAAAGCCTAACAGGGAAATGAGCGGCGCTATGAAAGCATACCACGGGTATTTTCCGAAGTTGCCGACTATATAGATTATAAACGCCGCCAAAGCCGCGGCAAGGATAACTATCCTGATCGGCAGAGACAGCACGAAACGCTTTTTGATTTTTTCGGTCTTATCCATCGTTATACTCCGAAGTTATAATTCTACAAGATAATTATACCAATTTTCGGCGGCTTTTTCAAGCGTCCGATCATTTTGCGCGGCAAAAAAGCTCCCGAAGCCTGCCGGCATTCGGGAGCTCGTTTCATCAGCAGTATTCGCCGTATTCACAGCCTATATGCGTCGCCTCTATTTCGTCGACGAGCATAAGCTCTTTGCCTTTCTTTTTGTAAAGCTTTATAAGGCCTTCGCCGTTTCCGCCGTTCCAAAGCCGATTGTGCTTTTTGGAGCCGTCGGGAGCCTCGTAATTGACGAGGAGCATATCCTCCTTGCGGCATCGGACGAATGTTTCCATAACGGCGTATTTGTTTTCCTGCCGGACGTTCCATATTATCTCGTCTTCGGTTTCATTGGACGAGAACTCTGTCTTTACATTGAGCCAGAAGTGGGAGAAATTGAAATCGTACTCGTCGCCCTCGTGATACATCACGCCCAAAAGGCGCCTGTTCAGCGCGGCAAAGTAGATCTTGGGCCTTCCGCCGCCAATATCGAAAACGCTGTTCTCAAGCTTTTTGCCCGTTAGTTTGCTTGTAAGGCAGTTCGAGGAAAGCCATACCCATGGGCTCGTAAAATCGCGGCCCCAGTTCTTATCGCAGTAGCCGTAGCATTTTTCGGGCGTGACGACATACTTTTTGCCGTTAAGCGTAATGAAGCCCGAGAATGCGGATTTCATACCCTCCGCGTGCCAGTACATGGCAAAAGCGTTTATCTCGCGCATGAATTTGCTTGCGCCGTAGCCCACGTTAAAAGCGATCTGTTTATCAATCTCAAGATCGAATTCGATCTCGCCGGAGCCGCACATCCATTCGGGGTGGGCGGCCGCTTCCTCGGGAGAAACGCTGATGCTTCCGCGGATCGAAGTGTCGGAGCAGAAGCAGTCCTTTGCCTCTACGCTGAAGGGGGCTTTGGCATGAATGCGCGTTTCCTTAAGAGATATGAATCTGTGAAGCTGACAATGCTCCTTGCCCCAGCAGCCGGCTTTTACCATCAAATACGAAGGCCTTTTCCCGGCCGCCTTGTTTTCGGGAAGCTGACCCAAAACGGGCACATCCTCCTTCAAGCGGGGATTACAGATAAAAAACTCTATAAAGAACGGAGTGTCTTCTCCGGTTTCGATATCCTGCGCCGTAAACGAATGCCACCACCAGTCGTA
>CAMZAY010000014.1 GCA_947304365.1 uncultured Clostridia bacterium
GCGCCGCCTGCAGCCAGCGGACGTCGTCGCCCGTCATGCCCTTTTTGAGCGTGCGCGTGGGCACGGGGTAGTTCGCCGGATCGGAGGGATCGGGCGTTTCGCCCGGAGCGGGCGTCGGCGTGGGCGTGGGCGTCGGAGTTGCGGTCGGTTCCGGCGTAGGCGTTGCGGTCGGTTCCGGCGTCGGCGTCACGGTCGGTTCCGGCGTCGGTGTCACGGTAGGTTCCGGAGTCGGAGTCACGGTAGGTTCCGGCGTCGGTGTCACGGTAGGTTCCGGCGTCGGTGTCACGGTAGGTTCCGGCGTGGGAGTCGGATCGGGCTCGGGTGTTTCGAGCGCGGCGAGGCATTCGATTATCCTCGCCCTTGTGGCGGGACCGACTATGCCGTCCTGTGTGAGAGCGTGGTCGCCCTGGAAGGCGAGCACCGCGTTATACGTATTCGTGCCGAAATTGCCGTCGATCGTGAGCGGGTAGCCGAGCCTGTTGAGCGCCGCCTGCAGCCAGCGGACGTCGTCGCCCGTCATGCCCTTTTTGAGCGTGCGAGTGGGCACGGGATAGTTCGCCGGATCGGAGGGATCGGGCGTTTCGCCCGGAGCGGGCGTCGGCTTGGGATCGGCGCCGTAGGGATTCGCGGCGAGCAGCGTCGCTATGTAATTCGCCGTGGAAATGGTGCAGTAGCCCGTCTCCGTCCTTCCGTGATCCCTTTGGAACGCCTTCATCGCGGCGACCGTCGCAGCGCCGTACGAGCCGTCTATCGTAAGGGGATAGCCGAGCCAGTTGAGCGCCGCCTGCAGCCAGCGGACGGAATTGCCGGTCGAGCCGTTTGAGAGCGTCTCCGTCGGGAAATCGTAATTGCCGGGATCGAGCCGGTCGTAAAGAGGTATGCTCGCCGGGGAAACGGGCAAATCGAGCGTGCCGTCGTCCTCCGAGGTATAATCGGGCACGCCGTAGCCGTAGATATACTCGTCCGAAAGAAGGAACGCGCGCATCTCCACCTTGTTGTGGACGGTGTTGCCCTCTATCGTGTAAACTATGCCGTTCTGGACGCAGTAGACTATGCCGACGTGGTTCCAGGCGCCGTCCTGATCGGGGAAATCGAAGAATATGAGGTCGCCCCTTCGCGGCTGATAAACGCTTGCGTATCTGAACGGTATGTTGAAACAATTCGCGCTCGTGCCCACCCTTGCGTAGCAGGCGTTGCTGACTGTGGATACGGGCACCCTTGCCTGGCGCATACACCAGCTTACGAACATGGCGCACCATGCGCCCCAGTGACCGGTGGTCTTGCCCATAACGTGCACGCCGTACCAATAGCAGTACTCCGTATAATTGCAGGTACCGTTCTGGTTCGTGCCGCCGAGCTGGCTCATGCCGTCCCCCTCGTGATAGCCGACCTGCGAAAGCGCGACGAGCACAAGATCCCTTCGCTCATTATACGTGCCCTGGACGTTGAAAAGATTTGCGCAATACTGGCTCGAAGCGTACGCCGAAGAGGGCGTATACGTCATCGAGACGGCGTGCGCCGGGGAAAAGGCTATTGTAAACAGCATCAGTACGGCTGTGAGCGCCGCCGATATACGTCTGTATCTTGTGACGGACATGTGGACTGACCTCCGCATATTGTGAAAGCATATAGATTATAACATGCTTTTTTTGTAAAAACAAACGGCAAAAAAAGGAAAAGTGTTAAAAAACGGCTGAATCTATGATATAATGTCCTTAAAGCCGGAAAAAAGCGATATACGGCGGCAGAAAGGCTTATAAATATGTATAAGGATTGGATCGACAAGCATTTTGAGGAGCATCTCAACCTGCTCAAAACGCTCGCGGCGATACCCGCCCCCTCCCACAAGGAGGATAAAAGGGTGCGGTTTTTGACGGAGCTTCTTGCATCGGAGGGCATTTACGCCTATACCGACGAGGCGAAGAACGTTATCGCGCCCATGGGCGAGGGCCCGAACGCCTGCGTTTACTCGGCGCATACGGACGTGGTGTTCCCGGATGAGACTCCGCTCCCCGTCCGTGAGGAGAACGGCTTCCTTTATGCGCCCGGCGTGGGCGACGATACGGCGAACGCCGCCGCCATCGTTACGATACTCCGCTATATCAGGGAGCACGGGCTTACGCCCAAGCGCCCCGTGCTGTTCGTGTTCAACTCCTGCGAGGAGGGGCTCGGCAATTTGAAGGGTACGAGGCAGCTTTTGAAGGACAATGCGGACCGTATTTCGGAATTCGTTTCGTTCGACTGCTCCCTTGACGAGGGAATGGTTACGCGGGCCGTCGGCAGCGAGCGCTGGCGTGTTACGGCAAGGACCGCGGGCGGGCATTCCTACTCCGCCTTCGGCAAGCCCAACGCGATACACCGGATGGCGCGATTCATAGACGCGCTCTACTCGCAGGAGGTCCCGACGGAGGAAGGCTGCCGCACGACGTATAACGCGGGGCTCATTTCCGGCGGCACTTCCATAAACACGATCGCGCCGGAAGCGGAGCTTTATTACGAATACCGCTCCGACGATCACAGGCATCTTGCCCTGATGCGCGAGAGCTTCATGCGGCTTTTAAGCGAGGCCGATACTCCCGAGGCGGCGTTCACCGCAGAGCTTATCGGCGAGCGCCCCTGCGGTGCGAACGTGGACGAAAAGGCCTTTGACAGGCTCAAGGCAAGATGCGCCTCCGCCATAGGGCATGCGACGGGCGAGCCCGTTATGGGCTTCTCCGCCTCGACCGATGCGAACATACCGCTTTCGCTCGGCATACCGGCCGTGACCTTCGGCCTTTATGACGGCGGCGGCGCGCACACGCGGGAGGAATGGCTCCGTATCGATTCGCTTAAAACCGGGCTGGAGATAGGCCTTTCGCTCGTACTCAAGGAGCATTTTCTCAATTGACCGAATAACGACCGCGGCTGAACAGCCGGGAACAGTGAGGTGAAACATGAAACTGAAAAGACTTGTTGCGCTGCTTTTGGCGGCGGCTGTGGTCTTTATAGCCGTCCCGACCGGGGCGAGCGTCGACCCATGGAACTGCCTGATAGTCGGCGAAGGCTTCCGCTACGTATTGTGGAAGGGCTATGAGGAGGCGGACGACGTTCAGTTATCCGGCGGCGCGCTGCCCGAAGGACTGGAGCTCGTCAAGGAGTACAACTCCACCGAAAACGTCTACGACTTTGTGATCGTCGGCACCCCGACCAAGGCGGGCGCATACACCGCGGAGTTCGAGATATGCCCCTCGGAAGCTATGCACAGCTTTGCGGAGATAACCTTTACCGTGCGCGAAAAGCTGAAGATCACCGTATCGAAGCTGCCCGACGCGACCGTGGGCGAGTACTATTCCCAGAAGATACCCGCCACGTATGCGGAGGCGGAGTTCACCGAATGGTGGAACCCCGGCGAGGGTGCGATACTCGATTCGCTCGGCCTTGAGCTGAAGAGCGACGGCACTCTCTGCGGGAACCCGTGCAGGGAGGGCGAGTTCCATTTTTACGTGACGGTCGAATCGCTGGTCAATCTCGACTCCGACGAGGCGCGCATCGACATAAAGATACTCCCGAAGACGCTTCCCACGCAGCCGCCCACCCCCGCGCCGACTATCGCGCCGAACTTCCCCTCCGAAGGGCTGAGCGCAAGGTTCGAGGCGGCCTCGTTCATCTATTACGTTCCGGGCGAGGAGTTTGAGGTCATGCTGATAAGCGGCATAGGCGGGGACGTATCGGTCGGCAATATCGGCGACGGGCTTCCCGAAGGCGTAAAGGTCATAAAGGATATCAATAACGGAGAGATCACCGTCAGGGGCGCCGTCAGCCCGGAGTATTCCGAGAACGGCGGCCTGTTCACCGTTGTCGTTCCCATGATGAATGCCGACGGCGAATACTTCGACGCGTATTTCCTGTTCCGCCCCGCGCCCGAGGCGGAGCCCGAGGAGTACCCGGCGGGCACGCCGCTCAAAGTGCCCTTCGGCTCGTAAGAAAGGAGCTTTGATATGAAAAAGACGATCAGGATCGCGGCGATCTTTTCCGCTTTGTTGATACTCGCTTCCTGCGCCGCAGGCTGTAAAAAGCACAAGCCCGAGGAGCCGGAGGTCACTCCCGCGCCCGTAATGGAATTCAGCCTTGTCGGCGACTGGTACGGCGTGTTCTCGATAACCGACGCGGACGGCAAATACAGGGATAACAGCGGCATTATGAACGACTGCGTGATGCGCCTCTCCCCCGGGGAAAACGGCGCGGGCAGCTGTTATATTGCGGTCAACGGGATAGGCGAGCTTTTCACCGAATGCTCCGCCGAAGCGTTTGAAGACGGCGTACTGCTCACCGGCAAGGTCGGCGGGTCGCCCGTTTCATGGCGCCTCATAAAGCGCGGCGCGAAGCTCACCATGTCCGAGATATTCGGCGCAGGCTCCGACTATATGCGTATCGAGCTCATCATGAAGCACTGCGGCGACGAGTGGAGCGGCGCCCCCATTCCCGAGGGGTACGAATACACATTGCAGCACGGCTTCGGCTCCCTTGTGGAGGCGATGGGCGGCAGCAAGGCGAAGCTGCCCGCCGTCAGCGCGGAGGGCGCAAACCTGCGTCTTTCGGAGGATGAGGATCCGGGCACGGCGGAGCCCGACGGCCCCCGCTTCAACGACGAGGGAAGGACCGTCAGCTCCAACGGCTGTTTCAGCGCCGCGCTGCCCGAAGGATTCACAGTGACCGAGGACGGCACGCAGGGCTTCACCGTTGCAAATGAGGAAAAGGGCGTAAGGATAACCTACACCGTTTACGTTTCGAACGAGGATCCCCTTAAAAAGCTTGCCGACTCAAAGCTCGATCCCGCTTTCCCCAATATCAGCGTGTTCCACTTTGTGATAAGCGGCTTTGACTGCTACGCCGCCCCCTGCGAAGCCGAAAGCGGCTCGGGGAGCGAGCTGGTGCTTTACGGCACGGACGGGAGCAATATGCTCGAGATCCATTACGAAACGGACAGGGACGCATATTACATCTTCGACATGCTCAAGGATGCGCCGGAGGACTTCACCGCCTGCGTGCTGGACCTTCTCGTACATCCTTCCGAAAGGTGATCGAAAACGAACAGCCGTACCCGATCGGGTACGGCTGTTTTCATATTGGCTTATTCTTCCGAAACCGTGCCGGCGAACGCCTCTATCGCGTTCCCGGTGAGCTCCGTCATGCCGGACTTCTGCATGCGGTACGCCTGCTCGATGCACCTTAACACGGAGATATCGTTCGAGGAGCCGTGCCCTTTTACGACGATCTTCCTGCAGCCGAGGAGCACGCTTCCGCCGTAATTGCGGTAATCCATAAAGCGCTTTTCCTCGTCGAACATCTTTTTCATAAGGAGCGCGCCAATCTTGTTGATGGTACGCGAATAGATGTCCTTCTTCAGCTTCTTGAGCATCTCGAGGCAGGCGCCCTCGGTGGATTTAATGAGCACGTTGCCTGAGAAGCCGTCGCATATGACGAGGTCGTATTTGCCGGAAAGGAGGTCCCTGCTCTCCATATTCCCGGCGAAATTGACGCTCTCCATCCCCTTTAATACGGGATAGGCGGCTTTTCTGAGCTCGTCGCCCTTACCCTCCTCCACGCCGATATTGAGGAGCGCGGCGCGGGGGTTTTCGATGCCGTAGGCGCATTTTAAGTACATGGTGCCCATGATAGCGAACTCGCAGAGCATGCGCACGGAAACGTCCACGTTGGCGCCGCTGTCGCACACGCCGACTATCCCGCCGTTCATAGTGGGCAGGAGCGGGCAGAACGCGGGCCTTTTAACGCCGCGTATGCGGCCTATGCGGAGCGTGGCCGCGGCGACGAGCGCACCGGTGGAGCCCGTGGTGATCACGCCGTGATAGCCTTCATCCGAACGGACGAGCTCTATCGCCTTCATAAGCGAGCTCTCCTTCTTCTGTTTTATCGCGAGGGTGGGCGTTTCGTCGCAGCCGATGACCTCCGGCGCGTGTATCACGTGCAGGCGGGCCGAGTCATACTTTTCGCCCTCGAGCGCCTTGAGCAGAGCGGCCTCGTCGCCGGTCAGCGTCAGGTCGAGATCGTCAAGCTCCTTAAGCGCAAGGAGCGCGCCTTTTACGTGCGCGTCGGGGCTGTTGTCGCCGCCGAAGCAGTCGAGAATGAGTTTTATCATGGCGTTGTTCCTTTACAGCTTTTTTATGTACGAGCGGCGGCGCTTATGCTTTACCTCGCGGAAGCGCTTCCACTGGTTCTGGATAAGGTGGTTTTCTTCAAGATTGGGGTTTGTCTCGGCATATTCTATGCCGTCCTCGCGCAGCATCCTTTCAAGCGCGGCGGAAACCGCGACCGATATCCCGTGGTTGGCCCATTTGGGGTCGATCCCGACGAGCCCCAGATCGAGCACCTTGGGATGCTTTATCGCCCAAAACAGCCTTACGAGAGCGGCGGGCGTAAGATGCCCGCGCGATTTTTGGACCGCCTTCGCGATCGACGGGAAGCACAGACCGAGGCAGACGATATTGTCGTCCTCATCAAGCACCACGCCGCAGTGCTTAAGGTCGATTATAAGGCGGAAATTGTCGAGCATCAGCTTCTTCATGCCGTCCGTGAACGGAACGGTGCCGTAAAGATGCTCATAGGATCTGTCGAGCAGCTCGAAGAAGCCGTCGGCGTAAAGCTCAATGAACTCGTTGACGTTCTTCGCCGTGCCGATATGCATGTTGTAGCGCTTGAGTATCTTTTCGGAGATCCGCTCGAGCGAGCCGTCGTTCCTTTCGGGCGGATAGAGCTTCGACTCCGTCCAGTCGACCTCCTTCACATAGCCGCAGTTTTCGACAAGGGTCTTGTAATACTCGAAATTATACTGCTCCTCGAACGTGGCGAGCTGGTCGAAGCCCTCCACAAGCAGGCCCTCCCTCTCAAGATCGGAGAACCCGAGCGGGCCGCAGACGGTGTCCATGCCCTTTTCCCTTGCCCAATCCTCTACCGCCTTGAAGAGCGCGTCGGCGACGGCCTGGTCGTCGATCGAATCGAACCTTGTGAAGCGCACGCGCCTGTCGCCGTATTTCTCGTTCGCGGCCTTCTGGAGTATGCCCGAGATGCGGCCGACCATGCTGCCTTCCTCATCATACGCGTTGAAATAGACCGCCTCGCAGGTATCGTTATAGACGAAATCCTTTTTGAACATCTTTTTTTCGTCCATATAGAGGGGCGGCACGAAATAGGGGTTCCCCTTATAGAGCTTGAGCGGAAAATCGATGAAGCGCTTGCGTTCTTTGCGTGTTTCGGCTTTTATTATACTAATCATGCTCAAATGATCAAGGCCGGCTTTACCGGCCTTTTTGCTTTACCTGTGTATCGCGTGGAAGCATATGCCCACGCCGTTGGGGCCGCAGTGACCGCCCGTGGTGGGATTGACGAACACGGTCTCGATATTGAGATCGTCGCCGTATTTCTCCTTGAGCCGTGCGACGACCTCCGCCGCGATCTCGGGCGCGTCGGTATTGCCGACGATGACGCGGTGGCCCTTAACGTCCTCGCCCAGCTCGTCGACGTATTTGAGCAGACGGTCGATCGCGCGGGCGCGGCCGCGCTCCTTGCCGACGGACACCATCTTGCCCTCGCTGTTCATGAATATGATGGGGCGTACGCCGAGGAGCGTGCCCATAGTGGCGGCAAGCCCGGAGACCCTGCCGGAATGCTTGAAGAATTTAAGATCGTCCGCAAAGAAGTAGATGGCGAATTTATCGACCTCCGTCTTCGCCCAGTCGAGTATCTCCTCGACGCTCTTCCCCGCAAGCGCCATATCGCCGACCTCGAGCACTATGTTATAGCTCACGATGGTGATGCCCTTGGTATCGATATCGTAGAAATTACGCTCGGGATATTTCGTCTTGAGCTCCGCTACAGCCTGATCCATCGCGTCGAAGGTGGCGGTCATCGCCCTGGAGAAATGGACGTAAAGGATATCGTCGCCGTTTTTGAAATGGGGCTCGAATATCTCGACGTACTTCTCGCGGCTGATGGCGGAGGTGTTGGGCAGAGCGCCGTTCCTCAGCTTATCGTAGAACGCGTGCGCGTCGAACACGTCGAAATCCTCATAAGGATAGACGGTCTCGCCGTCGATCGAATAGGGCATGCTGATCAGTGAATAACCGTATTTTGCGGCGACCTCGGGGGTTATGTCGCAGTCGGTGTCGGTGAAAAGCTTTAACATATTTATTACTCCTTATAAATTATTCCAGTATCATTATGTATTCGTAGATGGGCTGACCGCCGTCGAGAAGTATTACCTCGGTGAGCGGATGCGCTTTTTCGAGCCCGGCTTTTATCTCCTCCGCCTCATTCACGTCGGCGTCGGCGCCGCAGACGAGCATCAGTATGCCGAAATCGCCTGCGTTAAGCGCATCGGCAAGCTTGAGCGCCGCCGTCTTCGCATCGGGGGAATCGGAATAGATCGTGTCGCCGGAGAAGCCTATCCTGTCGCCCTCCACAACGGTCACGCCGTCCTTCTCGGTATTCCTGCTCGCGCGGGAGACGACGCCGGTGACGACGCTCTCCATTATCTCGACGCAGCCCGCCTCTATCTCATCGGCGTCGCCGGAGGAGGTATCGAGCATCGAGAGCGCGGCGTAGCATTCGCCGATCGAGCGGCTGGGGATGACGCGCACGTCCGCCTCCGTATAGAGGGCGGCCGCCTGGCGCGCGGTCAGTATTATGTTGCCGTTGTTGGGGAAAACGAGTATCGTTTCGGCATTCGTTTCGGAGAAGGCGTTTATGAAGCTCTCCGCGGAGGGGTTCATGCTCTGCCCGCCGTCCACGACCGCGTCCGCGCCGAGCGAGAGGAACGTGTTCCTTATGCCGTCGCCCGCGGCGACCGCGACGATGCCGAATTTCTTCCTGGGCTTGGGCGGCTTGTAGTTGTTGCGGATGGTGGTCTCGTTATGCTGGAGCATCATGTTTTCGATCTTCATGGTCAGGAACTCGCCGTATTCGTGAACGTGGGCGAGGATCCTTTCCGGCTCCATCGAATGGATGTGCACGCGGATCATGCTCCCGTCGCGGAAGGCGACCACCGACTCGCCGTTTGCTATGAGCCAGTCGATCAGCGGTTTTTCGTCGAATTCGGAGACCTTGCCGACCTTCTTTGTCTGGAGCCTTAAAAGGAACTCGGTGCAGTAGCCGAACTCAAGCTCGTCATCCTCCGTAAACGTATCGAGGTCGGCATGCTGCGCGGCAGCGCGCCCGCCTCCGTCTCCGCTGGAGAATTCCCTGCCGTGGAGCGCGTCCTCCATGCCCTCGGCAATGTAAACAAAGCCCGCGCCGCCGGAATCGACGACGCCCGCTTCCCTCAATACGTCGAGAAGCGTGGGCGTGCGGTCGAGCGAAGCGCGAAGCTCACGAAGGAAATCCTCAAAATATTTTTCGAAATCGGTATCGTCGTTTATGCGGGAATTGGCATAGCGGACCGCATCGGAATAGACGGTGAGTATGGTCCCCTCTACGGGCGTCTGCACGGCGCTGTAAGACTCCTGCACGCCCTTTTCCATAGCGGCGGCGAAAGTCCTTACGTCGGCGGAGGATACGTTCTCGAACCCCTTTGAGATGCCCGCGAAAATGCGGGAGAGGATCACGCCCGAATTGCCCCTTGCACCGAGGAGCATCCCGTTTGCGATGCGCCTTGAGGTGCTGCCCAGCTCATCCGCCGCGCCCCCTGCGACGGCGGAATAGCCGGAGTCTATCGTCATGTACATATTATCGCCCGTATCGCCGTCCGGTATGGGGAATACATTGAGTTCGTTCACAATGACGCGGTTGGTGTTGAGCTTTGCCGCGCCCCCCTCGACCATATGGGCAAACAGTTCGCCGGTAAGCGTTCTCGTATCCATAAGGCTCCTTCCAAAAAAACGAATAAATGCCGCGGCCGCCCCCGCCGCAAAATAAAAAACAAATAAACGGGGCGCGTGTATCAACACATAATAATTATAATGTATGATCGGACATTTTTCAACAGTTTACAGCGATAACCGCGTTAAAAAGATTTTCCTTTTTCAGACCTTGTTCCGTGACGAAATCCGTGTTATCATACTGTATGCTTGATATCGGCACGAAAGGACGCCCCCGGAGCGAAAAACCGCTCGCTTATCACCGGCGTTTTGTGCCGCCGCCGCCTGAGCGCGGCGGCTTTACGGGCAAATAATCGAAAGGGCGCCTTTGTTCGCAAAGGCAAATAAAAAATGACCGATCATAAGCTGATGAACGCGCAGCTCGACG
This sequence comes from uncultured Clostridia bacterium, assembly GCA_947304365.1. Taxonomy (GTDB): domain Bacteria; phylum Bacillota; class Clostridia; order Christensenellales; family CAG-138; genus UBA3857. The sequence continues at coordinate 10,237 of CAMZAY010000014.1, forward strand.
CGCTCGTAACGGGTATTCCCCACCCCGTCGCCAATATGGCGAACGCCTCCGCCCTTATTTGGGACAGCATGGATGAGCTCAACTGGGCGGGCTTTTATCTTATCGAGGACGGCAAGCTCGTTCTGGGACCCTTCCAGGGCAAGCCCGCCTGTATAGAGATCCCACTCGGCAGCGGCGTGTGCGGGACCGCGGCGGCGGGCGACACGACACTTATCGTGGACAACGTGCATGAGTTCCCCGGGCATATCGCGTGCGACTGCGCCTCGAATTCCGAGATAGTCGTGCCCCTTCACAAGGACGGGCGCGTTATAGGCGTGCTCGATATCGACAGCCCCGTTTTCGCCCGCTTCACCGAAGAGGATAAGCGCGGGCTCGAGGAATTCGCTATGATACTGGAAAAGGCGATCTGACGGACCGCCCGCATGCGGTTCTATGCCTGCCAAAGCCATAAGAAACCGAGGACGGATATCCATCCTCGGTTTTTGTTCGTTTATCTTTCCTTGCTCAAATAAAACAGCGCGAGCGTGCCCGGCCCGGAATGCGCGCCTATGACGGGGCCGATGTCGGCGATGAGCGCGGCGGGATTGCCGAACTCCTCCTTTATCATCCGCTCGAGCCTTTCGGCGTCCTCCATTGCGTCGCCGTGGGAGATGAAGTAAACGCCATGCTCGGGATCGAGCGCGGACTCGCGGTATTTCTTCACGATGGCCTTTATGGAATTGATCCTGCCCCTGACCTTCTGCATGGGTATCAGATGCCCCTCGTCGTCCACGTGGAGCACGGGCTTAATGTTCAGCACGCCGCCGAAGAACGCCGCGACCGAGCCGACCCTGCCGCCGCGCTTGAGATAGACGAGGTCGTCCACGGTGAACCAGTGCGCGAGATGCAGGCGCTTATCGATAAGCTCCTTCTCGACCTCGCCCATCGAGGCGCCTTTATCGCGCGCATCGCACGCGAACCTGAGCAGCAGCCCCTCCCCTGCGGAGGCGCAGAGCGTATCCACGACCGCTATGCGCCTTTCGGGATACTCCTTCATAAGCTCCTCGGCGGCGAGCTTTGCCGTGCCGAATGTGCCCGAAAGCCCCGAGGAGAAGCAGACGTAAAGCACGTCGAGCCCTTTTCGCAGCATCGGTACGAAAGCCTGACGGAGCATGTGATGCGGAACAAAACCGACATCGTAGGCCACAT
>CAMZAY010000015.1 GCA_947304365.1 uncultured Clostridia bacterium
AACGAGCTGTTTCATGCCCTCGTCGCTTATCAGCCCGGCAAAGCAGGTCATGAGCGCCGCCGCCGCAAGCACTGCCGCCGCCGCGGCTGCGCGCCTGAGCTCCTCCCGAAATATCTCTCTGCCCATATCGAAAACGCCGTCCGGGCCGGATATCACGCCTTCCTCCGCAAGCTTGAGCACGATATCCTTCATGGACGATGTGGAAGGATCGACGAGCGACGAAAGCATGCCGAAATACTCGTCCCATCCGTCAAGCTCGAGCTCGTCCGTCTGGCGTTCGAGCTCGTCGGCGATATCGCCCGATCCCTCCTCCGCGAATACAGCGAGCGGAAGCGCGGCAAGCACGGCGATCGCCGCTGCGGCGGCCAATATACGCGCCTTCACAGGAGCTCCTCCGCAAGACCCGCAAGCGTCTGTGCAAGCTTCAAAAGCATTGGCATTGCCGCCGAGAGCATCATGAGCTTGCCCGTGAGCTCCACCTTTGAGGCGAGCGCGTTCTCGCCGGAATCACGGCAGATATCCGCCGCGATCTGGGCGGTGCAGGCTATCCCAGCGATCTTCATGACGGAGCTCATGCCGCCGCCCACGCCCATGCTTTCAGCCGCCTCGCGGATACCGGACGCGACCCCGCCGAGCCGGACGAACGCCATGCCGAGCAGCACGACGCCCCCGGCTATCGCGATCTCGACGGACAACTCCGGCCGGGTCTGCCTGACCGTAGTCGAGAGCACGGCGGTTATTATCGCGATGAGGGCTGCTCGGAATATGTCCATGGGCTTCAGTAAAGGCCGAAGAGCGTGCGGATGTTGTCGAAGAGAGATCCCATCAGGCTCAATACCATCGTGATAACGATAACGAGCCCGGCGAGCGCGGTGAGCATGGCGATATCCTCCCTGCCGGCCTGTTTCAAAAGCTGGCAGGCGACGGCGACCGCGATCCCTATGCCCGCTATTTTGAATACCACTTCGATCCCCATTCGTACCTCTCGCTTACAGCAAAAGCAATGCCGCCGCGGCCCCTGCGAGCATCGAAAGCGATCCCGTGAGCCGACATTTCTCCGACGCGCGCTTTTCGGCTGCGCCGAGTATCTCCTCGAGCCTTTCCGCCGCGGCGCGCAGTCTTTTCGATTCCGTTTCCGCGTCCCCCCGTCCAAGCGAGGAGAACAGCCCGTCGAGCACCTGCGCCGCCTCCGGCAGGGCGGTCGGAGCAGGCGAAGCGGAGTACGCCTCGATAAGCGCGCTACCGCCGTTGAGCTTATCCGATACGCTCTGCCAGAACGGCGCCGATCTGCCCGATCTTGCAAGCTCCCCCGCTATCGACGCGATAGGGGCTTTGGAAAGCCCGACCATACGCTCCGCCTCCCGTATGTCGGCGGTGATCCCGGAAAGCGCGGAAACCTCCTGCTTCGTCCTTGCCTTTCTCACCGCGCCGAAGAGCGCGCATGCTCCGAAAGCCGCCAACGCCGCGACAGCTCTTGCCGCTCTCACAGCCTTACCGGGGAGATGTGAAGGACGCTCCCGTTCCTCCTTAAAAGGAGCACGCGTTTGAATACGCCGGACGCCATGGCCTTTTGGAGCGCGGGGCGTTTTTTGAGCTCGTCGCAGCCCGAGGCGTGCGCGCTCGCTATGACCGCCGCCCCGCACCGCGCCGCCTCTTCAAGCGCCTCCGCGTCGCCCGCGCCGCCGATCTCGTCGGTGAGTATCACGTCGGGATTCATAGTGCGGATGAAAATGCTCATCGCCTCCGCCTTGGGAGCGAATTCCATCACGTCCGTCCTTAAACCGACGTCGAAGGACGGCTCGCCGTCGATAAGCCCGGCGAGCTCGCCACGCTCATCGAGCAGAGCGACCTTGAACGGCGCCGAACAGACACCGTTCGACAGGCATCTGGCGATATCGCGAAGGAGCGTCGTTTTGCCGCCTGCGGGCGGCGCGGCGATCAGCGCGGAGACCGGCCTTCCGTTTTCAAGGAGGTAATCCATCACGCTTTCGGCACAGCCGACCGCCTCGCGCGTTAAACGGAAATTGAAGCTGGTTATGTCCGTCATGCGCTTGATCCGGCCGTTTTCGACGACGGGACGTCCGCATACGCCGACCCTTGCGCCGCCGTCAAGCGTGATAAAGCCCATTTTGAGCTCATCCTCACGCGCGTAAACGGAATGCCTGCACAGCTTGTCGAGAAGCTCCGCCGCCTCCTCCCGTGTGAAAACAGGGGCGTCCTGCATGAATTCGCCCGAGGAAGCGATCAGCTGAGCGGGTCTTCCGGTGCGAAGACGTATCTCCTCCACCTGCGATCCGCTCATAATAAGCCGCTCCACTGCCGACGCCGTCCTTTTCGGCAGCACCGACAGCACAGATCTTGTTGCAGTATCCAAATCTCGTCCGTCCTTTCACGATTTGCCTGATGAATAGTATGACGGACGCATTACCGATATGATAATTACAGATGTTTAAATCCTCGTACGGACGGCCGAATCCCGTCGGGCGAACGTACGAACAATCAAGTTTTTTACAGGCGCGGCGGCAAAAACCGCGAACAGGCCCGCAAGCTGTGCAGACAGGCAGAACTCGGTAAGCTCGAACTCCGCGCCTGCGGCTCCGGGCAGTCTGAGAAGACAGCATGCCGCGCACGCGGTAACGGGAGCAAGCGCCGCCGCCGCGGCTCCCGTTCGTTCGCCGAGAAAAAGCGCCGCCGGAACGGACATAAGACCCGCCGCATAGGCCGCCGTCTCCGTGCCGAGCGCCGCGAGCGGAGCGGAGGCAGCCCCCGCAAGAAGCGCCGCAGGGAACATGAGCGCCGCGTTAAGCGGCTCCGCCCCTCCCAGGAAAGCGTTTGCGCCGAGCCAGACCGCCGCCGCGGCGCATGCTGCGGATATGCTCGTTTCGTCCGTCGGGCTGATCGTGAACCTGTCGAGTATAAACAGCGAGAGCAAAAAGAAAACGCCCCTGCGCGCGCCTCCTGCGCGGTCCACGGCGTTTTTGAATACGCCTCCCATAACGAGAAGCGCTTCCATAACTATCAGCATAGTGCTTATTTTCATATAAAAACCCCCGGATACTTTTGAAAAAAGTATTCCCAGGGGGAGCTGAAACTATTTATAAAAGCTTGAGGAACGCCGCCATGGAGCCGGTGCCTTTGCCGTCGCGGCGGTAGGAATAGAAAAGCGCCCTCTCCTCTACCGTGCACAGATCCATTATGGAGATATTGTCCTTTGGGACGCCCGCGTCAAGCAGCTGTATCACCGCCGCGGCGCGAAGGGAAACATAACCCTTGTCCGGCTTTTCGGCACGGACCGAATAGATATCGGGGCAGTCGAACTCATCGGCGAAGCTCTCCGCAAGCTCCCTCTCCACCTCGAAGCATTTTTCGCAGATACAGGGACCGATGACCGCGATCATATCGCCGGGATCCGCGCCGAATTCTTTTACGAGCCTTTCGCAGAGCTTTTGCCCGATGCGCTTGAACATGCCCTTCCATCCCGCGTGGGCGAGGCCTATCGAGCGGGTCTTCGGATCGTAAACGAAGAACGCGCTGCAGTCCGCGTGGCAGGTCATAAGCGTGACGCCGGGATCGTTCGTAACGAACCCGTCCGAAAAACCGAGCGGCTCGAGCGCTACGCCGCGCCCGCCGTGGCTCCTGTCGATACGGAGGATAGTATCGCCGTGCTCATGCCGAACGAGAGCGAGCTCGCCGTATTTGAGCCCGTAGGCGGCGGCGAGCCTCCTGTAATTCTCCAGTATGTTGGCCATCGGCTCATCGCGGCTCGTCCCGAGATTCAGCGTATCGAACGGTGGCTTGCTGACGCCGCCCTTCCTTGTGGTGAAGCCGTGCGTCACGCCGGGCTCGTTTGCGAGCCTTTCGGAGCGGATTATGCCCACCCCGTCGGACTCGGCATAAAACTGGTCCCGCGGGATCCCGCGAAGGATATCCGCCTTATTATTCGGCATCCTTGTCACCGAGAAGGATCTTCAACTCCTCCATGAAGGTATTGATATCCTTGAAATGCTTGTAAACGGAGGCAAACCTGACGTAAGCGACCTCGTCAAGATCCTTGAGTTTGCTCATGACGAGCTCGCCGATCCTGCTGGTGGTGACCTCCTGCTCAAGGGAATTGTTGATCTCCCTGACGATATCGTCCACAAGCTCGTCCATTGCGGCGGCGGATACGGGCCTCTTCTCGCAGGATTTGCGTACGCCGCGCAGTATCTTGCTGCTGTCGAAGGCTTCCCTTGTGCCGTCGCGCTTGACGACGATAATGGGCATCTCCTCCACCTTTTCATAGGTGGTGAACCTGCGGCCGCAGTTCATGCACTCACGGCGGCGGCGGATCGCGGTACCGTCCTCAGTAGGCCTCGAATCGACGACTTTGCTGTCTGTACACTGGCAATATCTGCACCTCATAACCAAAGCTCCCGCGATGCGCGGGAATTCCTTTCGTATTAGTTCAAGATATTGTACCACACTTTTTCAAAAAACGCTACATGTATTTTTATGAAATCCCGTCGACCTGCACAAGTATCACGTCGCCGCCTATCTTCTGGATCTTGCAGTAGGGTATCACGAGCTCCTCGCTGCCTTTGAAAATACCCATGAACCGGCTTGGGCCCGGTACGATCACAGAACAGATCGCGCCCGTAAGCTCGTCAAGCTCCAGATCGCACACATTGCCAAGACGCGCGCCGTCGCACACGTTGACGACTTCCTTCCGCTTCAGCTCCGAAAAAGTGGTGTTTGCCATAGCTGCCTCCTTTTGATCGTTCGTTAAAAAGTATGCCCATGATTTTCTATTTATTTACTTTCAAACGAAAAGCATTGACTTTGAAGCAGGGGCTATAATAAAATAGTATCGATACAAAAGGAGTTTTTAAAGTTGCGCTGTCCTGTATGCGGAAAAGAGAATATCGACCGCGCCAATTTCTGCATGATCTGCGGATCCGCGATCGAAAAAAAGGAGCCCAAACGGGTCTCCCTCGTTACGGCCGCCGTTTCCGCGGCGATATGCTTTTTGCTGCTGATCGGCGCTCTTTTCGCCCTTAACAGGCCGGATGGCAGGCTGCCGAGGCGGTCAGGCGCACTCCCGCGCCGACGCCGCTGCCTACGCCGACTCCAATGAGGACGCATCCGCCAATACCGACGCCTACGCCGCGTCCCGCGCCTACGCCGACTCCAATACCGATGTACACCTCCATGCCTTACCCGACGCCGACCCCCAAGGCGACGCCGGCTCCAACTGCGGCGCCTTCCGCAGAGCCGGCCGACGCGCTTCCCGCGGAATGTCTTGAACCGATCGACGCGCTCATATCGTTCATACTGACGGGCGAGCCCGAATACGCGAGGAGGGCTTTCCCGCCCGAATACATTACGAATACCGTGGAAAAATACGGGTACGCTTCCGCTCTGCTCGGCGGAGAGGACGGCATCCTGCGCATGGTGGGCGGAATGATCGGATCCGGTTTAAAGGCCGAGTACGGCGAGCTTGAATCGATCGACAGCAAGCTCATATCGAGCCGCGAGCTTACCGAAAGCGAGTATGCCGCGCTCAGCCTGGAGCTTGCCGAATACGGCGTATCGAGCCCCGTGACGGAAGCAAGGCAGCTTTCGCTCGACCTTGTCGTGCATTCGTCGAGCGGCACGCACCCGCTTTCCGTGGAGCCGAGGATAATCAAGATAGGCGGCAGGTGGTACATACACCCCGCCGACGTGGACGCGCTGTACGGCTGATCCGAATAAAAAACAGCCTCTTATGCCGAATAAGCTTAAGAGGCTGTTTTATATTGCGTAAAATGCTGTTACACGAGTTTTGAAATGGCTTCCCTTATATTCCTTACCACCGTGATATCCGCGTCCTTAACGGCTTTAAGGCTTGAGGAATACGGGACTATCACATGGTCGAAGCCGCGGCGCACGCACTCGTTCACGCGGTTGAGCATCCTGTCAACGGGGCGTATCTCCCCCGTAAGGCTGACCTCGCCGATCGCGGCGGTGCGTTCCGGCAGGCGCTTATCGAATACGGAGCCGGCGACGGCGAGCACCACCGCAAGATCCGCGCCCCTGTCGTCCACACGAATGCCGCCGACGGCGTTGGTATAGACGTCCTTTTCGCCGGTCCTGACCCCCGCGCGGCGCTCGAGCACGGCAAGCAGGAGCATGAGCCTGTTGTTGTCCATACCCGCCGCCATGCGCCTGGGGTTTGCGTAAACGGTAGCGGAGAGCAAAGACTGTATCTCCACGAGTATCGGGCGGTTCCCCTCCATTATGCAGGAGACGGCGCAGCCCGTGTCGTTGTTGCCGGAAAGGAACATATCGCCGGGATCCGTTACCTCCGCCATGCCGTCGCCGCGCATTTCGAATATGCCTATCTCGTTCGTGGAGCCGAAGCGGTTTTTGACCGCCCTCAGGAGGCGGAACGCGTCATGCCTGTCGCCCTCGAAATAGAGCACGGTATCTACCATGTGCTCGAGCATCCTCGGCCCTGCGATAGCGCCTTCCTTCGTGACGTGACCCACAATGAACACCGCGCAGCCGTTCATTTTGGCGATCCTTGTGAGGGCGGCGGTGACCTCCCTTATCTGTGTGACGGAGCCCGCCGCGGATGCGACCTCCGGCGAGACCATCGTTTGGATACTGTCGATTATGAGGAATGCGGGCTTGAGCTTTTCGACCTCCGCCTCGATCGCGGATACAGCCGTTTCGGTCATGACGAGCAGCTCGCCCGAAACGCCGCAGCGTTCCGCGCGGAGCTTGAGCTGCGCCTTCGATTCCTCGCCCGAGACGTACAGCACGGGCGCGTGCGATAAAAGATTGCTCGCCGCCTGCATGAGGAGCGTGCTCTTGCCGATGCCGGGATCGCCGCCGATGAGTATCACGGAGCCTGCGACTATGCCGCCGCCCAGCACCCTGTCGAGCTCTCCTATGCCGGTCTTCGTCCTTGCGGCGTCCTTTCCGTCGACGCTCGAAAGCCTGACAGCTCCGGAGCCAGCGCCCATGGACGAGCGCTTCGGAGCCGCCGTAACGGTCATTTCCACAAGCGTATTCCAGCTCCCGCAGGAGGGACAGCGGCCGAACCATTTGCCGGTCTCATACCCGCATTCGCCGCATACGAATTTGGTTTTTTCCTTCGATGCCATAACGCCCCCGTCAATCCACAGGTATCCTGGCGATCTTCAGCACGTCGCGCTGGCGGGTGGTGACGTCCATCCACATGACGTACCCCTCCGAAGCGCCGAGAAGCTGTGCAAGCTCCCTCTCCGGAGTGATCCTGTAGCTCTGCCCGTTATTGAAGAAATAGACGTATATCACCTCGTCCACGCTGTAAACGAGATACTCCTTATCTATGGCGAAATCGACGACGCCCTCCGCGACCATTTTCGACTCGAGCGCGTTGTCGCCGCTTGCCTTTGCGGTGAAGAGCGCGGATTTGTCGCTGTGATGCGCGTTGAGCCAGGCGAAATATTCGCCGTTGGTCTTGGGATCGTGAACGTAGGTATCCACCGCGTAATCGCGAATGCCGGAGCTTTCGATATCGATATGCTTGATCACGCTCGATATCCTGCCGTCTTCATAATGCTCGGTGCCTTCCGCCGCCCAGATCAGCGTACCGTCATGCATATACGGCGCGCTCGTCCCATAGGAGGAGTTGGTGAACATATCGACGACCGTCGTTTCCGTGGTTTCGAGATCGCAGACGAAGAGCTTATCGCGGTTGGTGCCGGTGCGCTCGATCCAGGAGATATAATGCCCGTCGAGCCTTAATTCCGGCTGACCGGTATAGACCGTTTTGATAACGACAGGCTCTTTTCCGAGCTCATTCATCCTGAGCGCGCATATCTCGCCCCCGCCCTTTACCTTGCCGTCAAGATAGACGAGCCACTGATCGTTGAATACGGGGAATATGAAGTTGGCGTTCCTGGGCTTGACGGGCAGTTCCGTAACGGCGCCGGTCTGAAGATCGAATTCGAGCAGCGCGCACATGCGCACGTTGTCGCCGACGATCTTGCCGGCGGAGAAGAGCATTTTATCCCCGCAGACCGTGGGATCGCCGAACCAGTAGTACTGAAGATCCGCGGGAAGCACGACCTCCTTCTCCCCCTCTTCCGCGTTATACGACTGCATGGGATGCGGCGTTGCGGTCGGCACGGGAGAAACGTAAGGCGTGGGCGTAACGACGAGGATATCCTTCGGGGTGAACACCCTGCCAATCTTTGCGACGATACCGTCCGGCGGGAGGGGCGTATCCACATGGAACACGACCTCGAGCATGACCATGACGAAGAGCGTAAGGAAAGCGGCAAGCGCCAGCCCGCCCAATATGAACAGCGCAAGCTTGACGACCGGGCCCCAGTTGCTTGCCGAAAGCGAGGAGCGGCGGCGGCTGAATTTCTTTCTGCGGTAACGCTTTTTCAAGGTTTTTACCCTTTCAAACAGATTATTCCTTTTATTATTATATCATATCGGTTGAATAAAAACAAGCCGAGGGGGAAATGTCCCCCTCAGCTTGTATGTACTTGAATTATAATTTCTTCAGATCACTTCTTCTCGCAGGTGCACCTGTGGAGGAGCCTGTAAAGAAGAGCGGCGAGCGCGGCGCCCACAAGGGGTGCTACGAGGAATACCCAGTACTGGGAGATCGCGGCGGTATCGCCCTGGAACGCCTTCATAAGCGCGGGACCGAAGGTCCTGGCGGGGTTGACGGAGGTGCCGGTGAAGGGGATGCCGAGGATGTGTACGAGAGCCAGTACAAGGCCGTTAACGATGCCCGCGCCCGGGAAATTCTTCTGGGCGGTGGTGCACATTACGGTGTAGACGAACAGGCAGGTGAGTGCGATCTCGATAAGGATCGCGGGGAATACGCCGATGGCATCATAGCCGTTGGTGCCGAGCGGAGTCTGGGGAACGAATACCAGAAGCAGCGCAGCGCCGGCGATGGCGCCGAGGAACTGGGCAACAACATAGCCGATAAACTCAACAAAGCTCATACGGCCGTCGATCAGCATAGCAAGGGATACCGCCGGGTTGACGTGGGATCCGGAAATGTTGCCGATCGTGTAGATGCAGGCTATCAGGGTGAGATCGAAGCCGAGAGCGACAACGATGGTGAAGAGACCGTCGTTGCCCTCCCCCGCCTTCGTCACGCAGGCGATGCCGCATGCGAAGAACACGAGGAACAGCGTGCCGAGGAACTCGGCAATGTACTTCTTAAAAGATTTCATATAATGCCTCCTTTTAGGTAGTACATATATAATAAACCATAATGGGTAAAAATTCAAGTGGTTTTTATATATTTTCTTTTACGGGCGAAACCCGGCTATACCTCTCTGTTAAGTATCCTGTAAACGAGCTCCATATCGAGGCCGCCGCGTACGGCGTCGGCAAGCTTATCGTACTGGGCTTCCTTATATGCTTTGGGGTCGAAGGAGCCGAGGGAACCGGGATCGGCGCCCTTTCTTTCGCAGAGCGCGCGGAGCATGGCTTCGGCGATCCCCGCGGAATCGAATATGCCGTGGACGTAGCTTCCGTAAACGCCGCCGTTCGAAATGACTGCGGGAAGCGCGCCGCTCCTGCCCATGTGGATCTCGTAGCCTTCGTAAGACAAGCCGTTGAGCACGGAGAAAATGCCGTTAATATCGCTGAAAACGCCGTGCGTCCGGCGCTGGACCTTTTCGCCCTCGAATACCGTTTCGATGGGCAGAAGTCCCATGCCTGCGATCTCGCTTATGCCGGAAGCCTCCACGCCGGCGGGATCCGATATGCGTTCGCCGAGCATCTGATACCCGCCGCAGACGCCGAATACGGGCGTATCGCGCGAGGCGAGCTGCTTGATCCTCGCCTCGAGCCCGCTTTCGCGCAGCCAGACTAGGTCGGAGATCGTGCTCTTGGTGCCGGGGATCACGATAAGATCCGGCTCGCCGAGGTCCGCGGGCTTCGTGATATAGCGCACGGAGACATTCTCAAAGCGCTCGAACGGCGCGAGATCGGTGAAATTCGATATCCGCGGGAGCTTTATCACGGCGACGTCGACGAGCCTTGCTGCGGTGTTCTTCGTAAAGCGCTCCGAGAGGCTGTCCTCGTCGTCGATATCCACCCGGACGTAGGGCACAACGCCCGCGACGGGCACGCCGCAGAGCTTTTCGAGCATGTCGAGCCCGGGCTCGAGTATCTTCCTGTCGCCGCGGAATTTGTTGACCACCGTGCCCTTTACGCGCGCGCGTTCGTCGGGCTCAAGCAGGGCGACAGTGCCGTATAGCTGGGCGAAAACGCCTCCGCGGTCTATGTCGCCGACGAGCAGCACTGGCGCGTCGACCATTTTCGCAAGGCCCATATTGACGATATCCTCCGCCTTGAGATTGATCTCGGCGGGGCTGCCCGCGCCCTCTATGACTATTATATCGTTCTCCGCCGCAAGCGAGTCATACGCCTCCATCACGGCGGGGATAAGCTCGCGCTTTCTTTTATAATACTCCATCGCGCGCATATTGCCGATGGGTCTCCCGTTCACTATGACCTGGGAGCCCACGTCGGTGGTGGGCTTTAGAAGTATCGGGTTCATGCGCACGTCGGGTTCCGTGCCCGCCGCCTCCGCCTGGACTACCTGCGCGCGGCCCATCTCGAAGCCGTCCCTTGTGATAAAGGAATTGAGCGCCATGTTCTGGCTCTTGAAGGGCGCGACCTTATACCCGTCCTGCCTGAAAATGCGGCAGAGGCCCGCCGCAAGAAGGCTCTTGCCGGCGTTCGACATCGTGCCTTGTATCATTATGTTCTTTGCCATCTCAACACCTCCGATATCGCTTCGATGAGCCGGTCGTTTTCCCCGGGGAGCTTTACGGCGACGCGGTAAAAGCCTTCCGGGAGCCCGTTAAAATTCGCGCAGCTCCTTATCTTTATGCCCCTCTCAAGCAGGCGTTCGTCAAGCCCGGGGCTTCCCTTTATAAGCAGGAAATTCACGTTGGAATCGAACACCTTGAATCCGAGCGTTTCAAGCGCCTTTGCCATGCGCGGGCGCTCTTTTTGTATGAGCAGGCGGGTCTTTTTAAGGAACGCGGTTTCCGAAAGCGCCGCGATCCCCGCCTTCTGCGCGGCGGTCGAGATATTCCACGGCTGAACGGCGCGGGACATCCGGGCAAGAAGCTCCGCGTCGGCGCTGAGGCAGTAACCGAGCCTGAGTCCCGCCATGCCGTAGCCCTTTGTGAACGCCTTTAAAATTATTACGTTGGGGTATTCTTTAAGCTTTGGAACGAAGCTCGTCGGCTCGTCCGCAAGGTCCATGAAGCACTCGTCGAGGAACAGGCGGCAGCCGGTCTCTCGGCACTTTTTCGCC
>CAMZAY010000016.1 GCA_947304365.1 uncultured Clostridia bacterium
TACTTTTTTGATGAAATCATCAATCGCCTTTTTTTCCGCATCGGTCAGCTGGCTTTCGTCCAGCCTGGGCGGCGCAGCTTCCGGGGCGGCAGCAGGGGTCTGTTGGATGCTTTCCGCAGGAGCAGCGGTTTCAGGTTCCGGAGCGGAAGGAACGAGGGAAAGCTGAGGCATCGGATTGGATTCGGACATTTTGGGTTCCTCCTTTTAATTATTCCCGAACAGTATTGGCGGAAGAGGAAGACGAATGCTCCTGGCTTTCGCTTTCCTCCGGAAAATCAAGCATCGGAACAGACGAAGTACGCATCTGCGCTTCGGCTGCAGTACGGGCGGCGCCGAGACGCTGCGATTCAAGAATCTCGTTGTCGATATAGCCGTCGCGCTCCTCCGCGGGGATGGTCCCGTCGGCCATGGCCTCAAGGAAGCCGCGCATAGAGGTGAGCGGCGAGCGCAGCTCGTGCGAAACGTTTGCGACGAAGCTCCTTCGCGCCTCCTCAAGGGTGTTGAGCTCATCAGCCATCGTGTTGAACGACGCGCCGAGATTCGCCAGCTCGTCCCTGCCCTTAAGCTCTACCCGCCGCGTGAGATCGCCTTTTGCGAAGTCCTCCACGACCTCGGTCATATGGGATATCGGGTGCGTGACCGAGCGGACGAGCACCATAACGAGCGGTATCGAAACGGCGACCGCGATCGCGCAGAACATGAGCACGCTCATCATCGCGTTCCTTATAGAGGTATAAACGCCCGTCATATCGTAATGGAAGAATATCACGCCGAGGGTCTCCCCCTCCCCGGTGGTGATGGGGCGCATAACGGTCAGCGTGCGGAACCCGGTAAGCTTTGTCAAAAGCCCGTATTGGCATTTTTCGTATTCGCCGCTTTTGACGCTTTCGATATAGCCGGAAAGATCCGCCTGCTCCGCGGTCGCCCAGCGGTCGCCGGACGAGCTGTTGTACAGGCTGTATCTGCCGAGCTCCTCGCTGTCGAAGCAGAGCTGGAGATACGCGTCGTACAGGCGAACGATGAACTGGAACTCCTCCCTTGCGCTGGGGCGCTTATCGACGTCGACGTACCGGGTGACGACTATATCGTTTATATCGTCGAGCTCCCTTAAAAGGCGGCCCTCTATCTCATCGATATAAAAGGCGCGGAACGAAAGCGATATCACTATACCGAGCACGACCAAAAGCCCCAGCACGAGCGCCAGGACTATGGTGAGCATTCTCGAATAGACGGTTTTGAACATCGCTCGTTCCCTTATAAACGGTTATTCCGCCGGCTCCTCTTTCCTTATATTGAAGCGGTAGCCCACGCCCCAGATCGTTTCGATATCCCAGCCGGGATTCGTGCCGAGGCGGTCGCGCAGGCGCTTTATATGCACGTCGACCGTGCGGCTGTCGCCGTAATAGCCGAAGCCCCATACGTTGTCGAGCAGCTGATCGCGCGTGTAAACGCGGTTGGGGTGCGATACGAAAAAGTGCAGGAGCTCTATCTCCTTGGGGGGCATCTCCTGCTTTTTGCCGCGGAGGATCACGGTATAGTTGTCGAGCGAAACGGAAAGATCGCCTATCGTGATGGTACGGACCTCCTCGGGAGCGGCGGCGGAGCGGCGAAGCACCGCCTTTACCCTTGCAAGGAGCTCCTTCGGCTCGAACGGCTTTACAATGTAATCGTCCGCGCCGCAGTCGAGGCCCTGTATCCTGTCGGTGATATCGCCCTTTGCGGTGAGCATTATTACCGGAACGGAGCTCGTCCTGCGGATGTTCTCGAGCACCTCCCACCCGTCGAGCCCGGGCAGCATTATGTCGAGTATGATTATGCCCAGCTGCGGATCGAGGGCAAGGTCGATCGCGTCGTCCCCGCGCTCGCAGGTAACGACGTCGTAGCCGTCCTTTACGAGATAGAGCTTCAATATCTGGAGTATCCTGATGTCGTCGTCAACGACGAGCACCTTCGTTTTTGTTTCGGGCTTATTGTCCAGAGCGGTTCCTTTCTTGGTTCAGCGGGTCTCGACCCTTATCCCCGCGGCCTTGAACAGCGCCGCGGTCACTCCGTCGCCCTCTGTGAGCTGACCGGAGAACGACCCGTCGTAAATCTGCCCGCACCCGCAGGAGGGGCTTTTGGCTTTGAGTATCGCTTTTTCGGCGTTAACGGAACGGGCGATCTCGAGCGCCGCGTACGCGCCGGAAATGAATTCGCGGGTGACGTCGCGCCCATCCCGCGTTACGGCGCGGGCGCTGAGCCTTAACACCTCTTCGCCGGAGCCGGTAAGCTCCGCCGGGACGCGCGGCGTGGGAAGGAGCCCGAGCTGCTCCGGACAGACGGCGACGGCGAGCCCGTTTTCAACGAGCGCGGCGATCTCGGGATCGGGGGTGCTTTTTCCGTCATAGCGGCAGCATTCGCCCGTAAGGCATTTAGAAACGATCAGCATACGCCCCATCCCCCTTCGCCGTGATCTTTCACAAATAAATTATACCTTATGCGGCGGCAAAAATCCACCCCTTTTGTCCGCCGTTCATTCCTTCACCGACCGCATGGCGAGCATCGTAGGCACGTTCAGCTCGTGCAGGCGGCCGGAGCCGTTGGTGTCCTCATACATATCGGTCAGCCTGAAGCCCGCCTTGAGCTGCCCGCCGATCTG
The DNA here is from genome assembly GCA_947304365.1 of uncultured Clostridia bacterium. Lineage (GTDB taxonomy): Bacteria > Bacillota > Clostridia > Christensenellales > CAG-138 > UBA3857. Next base: position 2,639 of record CAMZAY010000016.1, read on the forward strand.
CTCCGTAATGGTGTGCGAAAACTGCACGCCGCAGTCGTTTTCCTCAAGCTGCTTCATCTGCCCGGGGTTTTCGAGCGGGTCGAAGGGCAGGCGGTTAACTATGCGCTCCTCGTCGTCGTCCACAAGGTGGTTGACGAAATGATCCGTGCCGGAAAGCAGTACGCCGCCCTTTTTCAGCACGCGCGCGCACTCGCGCCAGACGTGCAGCACGTCCTTTACATAGCAGTTGGAAACGGGGTGGAAAACAATATCGAACTCGCCGTCGTCAAAGGGCAGGCGCTTTGTCATATCCCCGCGTACGATGCGGATCCGATACCCTTCCCTTTGGGCAACGAGTCGTTCCGACTCGAGCTGTTTTTCGGAATAATCGAAAACGGTGCAGTCCGCTCCGAGAGCGGCGAATATCGGCATCTGCTGACCGCCGCCGGAAGCGAGCCCGAGGAGCTTTTTGCCTTTAAGCCCGCCGAACCACTCGTGCGGCACGGGCTTGGTCGGGGTGAGCAAAACGTCCCATTCGCCCGAAAGCGCCTTCAGATACGTCTCGTGATCTATGGGCACGCCCCATTCCCAGCCCTCCTCGATCCAGCGATCGATGGTCGAGGCGTTTATATCGGTGTAATTCATTGTTCTTTTCCTTTCAGCAAAAGCCCGAGCGCCGCCGCCTGTATGCCGAACGGCAGAGCGGAGAACAGCTTGAGCTTGAGCGAGGTGTTTATGAAATACCGCCTTCGCGGGCGCTTTTTTTCGGCGATGCGGACGAGGCGTTTCCCAAGGCGCGAGGGGTCCTTCGCGCTGCCCGTCTGCGATACGACGATCTTGCGGAACCGCTCGGTGATATCGGGATACAGCCGCGTCGTTTCGCGCATCCTGTCCATCGAGCGGACTGCGCCTTTCGTCATACCGTCGCCGAACGCGCCGGGATAGACGGTTATCACGCGGGTGCCGATAAGGTCGAGCTCGAGCGTGAGCGAATGCGCGTAGGAATCGAGCGCGCGCTTCGTCATCGAATAGATGCCGTTGAAGGGCAGTGGATCGAGCGGAGCAAGCTCGCTCGCGACGATCACTATCCGCCCGCCCGCCTTTCTTACGAGCGGCAGGAAGGCTTTGTTCACGCGGTACACGCCCATGAGGTTTACGTCGAGCATCCTTTGAAGCGTTCCCTCCGGTATCTCGACGAACGAATCCATTGTGTAAACGCCCGCAAGGTGCAGTACGGCGTCGAGCCCGGACGTATTTTTTTCAATAAACGCAAGGGCTTTTTCAACGCTCTTCGTATTCGTCACGTCCATTTCGACGGGGACGACGCCCTCCGGGAGACGGCCCGTGTCGATATCGGCGGCGAAAACCCGCCATCCGCGCGCTGAAAACTCAAGCGCGGCGGCAAGCCCAAGGCTTCCCCCCGCGCCGGTTATGAGTATGCTCTTCTGCGAACGCGCTTCCATGGTATGTCAGTTGATAAATTCGAGGTCGGTCCTCTCCCACGGCAGATCGATATCCGTGCGGCCGAAATGACCGTACGCGGCGGTGGGACGGTAGATGGGGCGCCTCAGATCGAAGCGCTTTATTATCGCGGCGGGGCGGAAATCGAAGGAGCGGAGCACCATTTCCTCCAGCTCTCCGTCGGGCAGCCTGCCCGTGCCCTGCGTATCGACGCGCACCGAAACGGGCTTTGCGACGCCGATCGCATAGGCGACCTGTATCTCCACGCGCCTGCAGTAGCCCGCGGCGACGAGATTCTTTGCGACGTAGCGGCAGGCGTACGCGGCGCTGCGGTCGACCTTGGTGGGATCCTTGCCGGAGAAGCTTCCGCCGCCGTGACGGCCGTAACCGCCGTAGGTGTCGACGATTATCTTCCTGCCGGTAAGCCCGCTGTCGCCCTGCGGACCGCCTATAACGAAGCGGCCGGTGGGGTTTACGAGTATGCGGGTGTTCTCGTCGATGAGCCCGCCGGGGATCACCTTCATAATGACCTCGCGCTTGATATCCTCCGCAAGCAGCTTCATATCCGCGTCGGGATCGTGCTGTGTGGATATTACGACGGTATCCACCCTGATGGGCTTATCCCCGTCGTATTCGATCGTGACCTGGCTCTTTCCGTCCGGGCGGAGGTAATTGAGCGTGCCGTTCTTCCTGACCTCGGTAAGCCGCCTCGTCAGCCTGTGCGCGAGGGATATCGGCATGGGCATCAGCTCCGGCGTTTCGTCGCAGGCAAAGCCGAACATCATGCCCTGGTCGCCCGCGCCGATGTCGAGGGGATCCGCCTCGCCCTGCTTCGCCTCAAGGCTCTTGTCAACGCCCATCGCGATATCCGCGGACTGCCCGTTGATGGCGCTTATCACGGCGAGGGAATGCCCGTCGAAGCCGTACTCCGGCTTGTCATAGCCGATATCGAGCACCACGTCGCGGACGAGCTTGGGGATGTCCACGTAGCAGTCGGTGGTCACCTCGCCCATAACGACGACCATGCCGGTCGTCGCCGCGACCTCGCACGCCACGCGGGAGGACGGATCGTTCGTAAGCATTTCGTCGAGCACGGCGTCGGCGATATTGTCGCAAACCTTGTCGGGATGCCCTTCCGTAACGGATTCGGATGTGAATAAACGATTTCTGCGTTCCATATTAAAAACTCCTTTGAATATTTACTTAAACAAAAAAGCGCTTTTGGAGCGCCGCCATTAAATGCCGCAACGCTCATCTTTACGGGTCTCCCCGCCGGAATTGGCACCTTGTCCGCGCATGGGTAACGCACATGGGCAGGTTGCCGTGGCATCACAGGGCCGTTCCCTCAGCCACTCTCGATAAGACGCTGTTCTGTTTTTTTCAATATAACACAGTATCGGTCATTTTGCAATAGGCGAAAGCAAATTGATCCGCGGATACTTCTTTAACTGAAAAAAGCGGAGCCGTTCGGCTCCGCTTTTTAATGCTTGTCAATGATTACTTAACAAGGGTGACCTTTACATGCTCACCGGCGAAGGTGCTCATGTCTTCGGGATAATCCGCGCTGACAGCGACGGTGCCGTCAACGATCTGGGCGAAGAGAGTATTGTACTCGTCAACGGTCCAGTTGGCAAGAGACCAGGTCTCAGTGGGAAGACCAACAGCGTTGTCCTTCGCGCCGAGGCTGGTGGCAGTGCCGCCGATCTCATCCCACTTGCCGTCATAGAACTTGGAGATAGCCCAAACGACGGAAGCGGAGAGGCCCTTCATAGCGGAGGTAACGACAGTGTTGGACTCGGGGCTCTGGTCGACGTCAACGCCGACGACCTTCTTCTCGTTAGCGGAAGCGGCCGCGGTGATGGAAGCGAACATGGAACCGCCGCAGGCGAAGATGATCTCGGTGCCGTTCTCATACCAGCCGGAGGCCATAGCCTGAAGCTCGGGAGAAGCGGAGAAAGCCTCGCCATACTGCCAGGAGTAGTTGATCTCAACTTCAGCGTTCTTGACCGCAGCAGCAGCCTCGGCGCCCTGAACGAAGCCGAAGCCGTAACGGCAGCACGCAGGATTGGAGCCGCCGCCGCCGCCGCAGAAGCCCAGCTTGGTGTAGCCTTCCATGACTACTGCGTAACCGGCGAGATAACCGGCCTGCTCTTCCTGATAAGCGATACCGGCAACGTTCTTGAAAACGGGACCGTCTTCGCCGTCGGTGAGGGGCCAACCATCGATGAAGATGAAGCTGACGTCGGGATAAGTCTTAGCAGCCTGAGCAAGCGCGGTGGCCTGCATGAAGCCGGCGCAGACAACGACCTTGGCGCCGTTCTCGACAGCGGCCTTCATAGCCTCGAAACGGTCAGCATCGGTAGCGTTCTCGCCATTGGCGGGCTGATAGTACTTATAGGTCTTGTTGTTGTCCTTCGCGTACTTTTCGCAGCCTTCCCAGGTGCCCTGGTTAAAGGACTTATCCATGAGCTGACCGACGTCGGTTACGAACGCGATCTCGGCGGTACCCTTGTCGTCCTGCTGCTCGCCGCCCTTACAAGCGGTGAATGCGCAGAAAGCCATGGCAAGTACGAGTACGAGAGCCAGATACTTTTTCATATTTTTTCCTCCTAAATATTCCTGTACGGCCGAATTGCCATACTTTGGTAGTGTATTGATTATAGCAGATTCAACCGAAAAAATAAAGACCCGAAGACGCTATATTTTTAAAAAAAATGGGCATGAGCGTATTTTTAGCCCGTTTTTTTCGCTTTGCGCGCGGTTTTACATTCTTTTTACACCATTCCGGTTGAAAATGCGCCGCCGATTATTTATAATATGGTAAGGTTTTTCAAGGAGAACTCGCCATGTTCGGTTACATAAGACCCTTTATACCGGAGCTCAAGGTAAGGGATAAGGAGCTTTATCAGGCGTATTACTGCGGCCTGTGCAGGGCGCTCGCAAAATACGGCGTCACCTCCCGCCTTACGCTTACTTACGACGCGACGTTCGCCGCGATACTGCTTTCGTCCGCGCTCGGCGCAGAGCCGGAGCTCGTCCCGCACGGCTGTCCCGCGCATCCCGTCCGCGGAAGGATCCCCACCGTCAAGCCCGACGGCGTGCTCGATTACTGCGCGGCGGTATCCGTGATGCTCGCCAAGCATAAGCTTTTGGATGACTCCCGCGACGGAAGGCCGTTCAGGCGCGCGGGCGTCCCGTTCATCGCTGCGGGCATAAGGCGCGCGGAAAGGAAGTATCCCGAGGCGGCGCGCATACTTGAAGACGGTATGGCCGACCTCGGCAGGCTCGAAAAAGAGAAGGAAGCGGATCCCGACCGCGCTCCGCTGCTGTTCGGTGGGATGCTGGGCGCTCTCTTCGCCGCATGCCCGGGAATAGCTCCCGATACCGCCCCGATACTTACGGAGCTCGGGCGAAAGATAGGCGGATTCGTGTACCTTGCCGACGCGTGGGACGACCGTATCGAGGATGAAAAGAAGGGTCAGTACAACGTTTTCGTGCTTTCAAAGCCCGAAGCCCCGCGTGAGATGTGCGCCGCGATGCTGGATATGTACATAAACTCCGCGGTGCTCGCCTATGACCTTATGATATTGAAGCTGAACAAGTCCCTGCTCGACAACGTGATGTACATGGGACTCGGCGTCCGCGCGGCGGAGGTGCTCCGCGGCGAGGGCAAAACAAAGAAACGGGTCAAGACAAAGGAGGATAATGCATGAATCCCTATGAGGTGCTCGGCGTATCTCCCTCCGCCTCGCCCGAGGAGATCCGCTCCGCCTATATGGCGCTCGTAAAGAAATATCACCCCGACCGCTATCAGGACTCCGCCCTGAAAAAGCAGGCCGAGGATAAGATGAAGCAGATAAACGCCGCTTACGATATGCTCACCAAGGAGCCCAAGCAGAGCCAGGCCTACGGCTCCGGCTACGGTCAGAGCACGTACGGCCAGAACACCTACGGCGGCTACGGCCAAAGCACGTACGGCCAGAACACCTACGGAGGCTACGGCCAAAGCGCGTACGGTCAAAGCAGCTACGGCGGCTACCGCGGGCAGTACTCCGCGGAGTTCGGCAAGGTGCGCTCGTTCATAAACAACGGCGAGATAGACGCCGCGGCGGCGCTCCTTAACGCGATACCCCTGAGGAACGCGGAATGGAACTACCTGTACGGTATGTGCTGTTACAGGAGCGGTCAGTACGGCAAGGCGTACGAATACGTCTCCCGCGCGTGCAGTATGGATCCTTCGAACGCGGAATACTCCCGCGCGTACGGCTCCATGAGGGGCGCGACGGAAACGACCTCCACATGGTCGAGCGACGGCGATACGCTCCGCTACTGCGGGATCTGTTCTTCGCTCCTCTGCGCGAACGCGCTGATGGGGCTCTGCTGCAGATAAAGCGCAAAGGCTTTTACGCCGGGAAAGGAACGGTATTATTATGAAGAGACTGCCCCCCGCCCTTATGGCGGCCGCAATGGGCATGAGCGCCGCGGTATCGCTGCTCATGCTTTTTGCCGCGGGCGTGACGCGCTTCGTTCCGCTCTCCGCGCTATGCCTTTTCATCGCCGCGGTCATGACGTGGGTCCCCTTAAAGGAGGAACACGGCTTTCTGCTGGCATTCATCGAATACGTTTTCGTTTCGGTCGTCGCCTTTATAATTTCCCGCCGCAGCATATACACGTATTTTTACATAGTGCTTTTCGGCAGCTACGGGATCGTGCGCCTGTTCCTTAACATAAGCCTCGGCGACAAGCCCATGTCCGTTCTGTTAAGGCTGCTGTGGTTCAACCTGCTCACCGCCGCCGCAATCGCTTTCGCCCAGTTCGTGCTTCGCTATGACCTGATGGTGGCGACGACGCTGCCGGTTTGGGCGCTGATACTGATCATGGAGGCCTCCTTCGGGGCGTTCATGCTGCTGTACCGCTTTGCCGCGAGGTTCTTCGATTCGGCGCTGAGGAACATCCTCCTGCCGAGAAGGTAAAAAAATAAGCCGTGACCACGCCACGGCTTTTAAAATACCCGTTCAGTTGTTGAGATCGTAATCGCAGATTATCTCGGCGTTTATCAGGGCGTAATTATCCGTCCACGGCACGGAGCCCACGTTTATGGCGCTCCACTGCTCCTGCGAGCCCTCGAACAGCACGGTGGTGAACGACGGGCAGTCGCTTATCACGTTCTTGCCGATAGTCCTGACGGAGGCGGGGATATACACCGATTCGAGCGCGGGGCAGTTGTTGAAAAGCTTTGCCGGCAGGCTCGTCACCGTGGGGGGTATAAGCACCTGCTTCAAGCCCTCGCACCCGTCAAAGGCCTTCGTCCCAAAACCGATCACCGTGTTCTTGCCCACAGTGCGGGGAAGCTTGAGCACCTCCGCGTCGCCGGTATAGCCGGTCAGGTCCGCGGTGCCGTCCTCATAGATGGAGAAATAGAAATCCTCCACCCTTCTGGTCTCCACCACTATGTGCTTATGCTTCGCGCAGCCGGGAAACAGCGCCGCGAGCACGAGGCACGCGGCAAGCAGCGCTGTGAACTTTTTGATCCGATTCGTCTTCATACCTGATTTATACACCAAAAACGGCGCGCCGTCAACCTCATTTTGGCAAAATCCCTTTTCCCTATTGATATTTCAGGCGTTTTGATATATAATCGTATAAACAAACCAAGGAGGTTTACTAATATGAATAAGTGCACCAAATGCGGCGCCGAGACCGCCGGGTCCTTCTGCCCCAACTGCGGTTCGCCGGTCATTGCGCAGCCCGCTCCCAAGCCCGCGCCGGAGCCCGCTCCTCAGCCCGCGCCTCAGCCCGCGCCTCAGCCCGCTCCTCAGCCTGCGCAGAGGCCCGTTTATCAGCCCGCTCCCCAGCCGGAGCCCGTTCGCAGCGCGCCCGTTTACAATACCTACGTACAGCAGAAAGTGATGACGGAGGACGATCTCCCCGACAAGTATAAGCCCGTGGGCACCTGGGGCTATTTCTGGCTGAAGGTATTGTACTCAGTACCGATCGTCGGCTTGATATTCCTCATCATCCACACCTTCAGCAACGGCAACATCAACCGCCGCAACCACGCGAGGAGCTATTGGTGCGCGTTCCTGATCTGCCTTGTTCTGTCGATCATCGTGCTGATCATACTGCTCATCATCTCGCTTGCGACGGGCGTATCCCTCATGGAGCTCATAAAGGATACCTCAAGCTACTCTTATTGAGCGAATATATTGGTTTTTTTGAAAAAAAGGCTTGACACGCGGGCAGTTTATGTTATAATGACTGAGCTTGAAGCAGAAGCTGCCCGCTTCTCACTCGCCGTGTTCCGTCATGGCGCAGTCTGATTGGCAAAAACTTTTATGGGAACATGGGTTTTTTCGGGTGGCTTGAGCCGCCCGTTTTGTTTTTGTTTTGAGCAAATTTCAATCGGAGGTGACATACCATAGCAGCTAATGATTTGATGATCAATGAACAGATCCGCGACCGTGAAGTCCGCCTCATCGGCGAAGACGGGGAGCAGATGGGCATCGTTCAGATCGCCGTCGCCCTCACCGTTGCGGAGGAGAGAGGTCTTGACCTCGTAAAGATCGCGCCGCAGGCCAACCCGCCCGTGTGCAAGATCATGGACTACGGCAAGTACCGTTTCGATCAGTCCAAGCGCGAAAAGGAACAGCGCAGGAATC
>CAMZAY010000017.1 GCA_947304365.1 uncultured Clostridia bacterium
GACATAATCGCCATCCGCCACCCCAAGGAGGGCGCGGCGTACATCACGGCGAAGAACGCCACCATCCCCGTTATCAACGCGGGCGACGGCGGTCACTGCCACCCCACGCAGACGCTTGCCGACCTTCTCACCATCTGGCGCGAGAAGGGGCGCTTCGACCACCTTACCATCGGCGTATGCGGCGACCTTAAGTTCGGGCGCACCGTGCATTCCCTCATCAACGCCATGAGCCGTTACGAGGGCAACAAGTTCGTGCTCATCAGCCCCGAGGAGCTGAAGGTCCCCTCCTACGTAAAGAAGGACGTCCTCCAGCAGAAGGGCATCCCCTACGTGCAGACCACCGATCTCGAGTCCGTTATGCCGGAGCTCGACATACTCTACATGACCCGCGTACAGCGTGAGCGCTTCTTCAACGAAGAGGATTACCTCCGCCTGAAGGACAGCTACATACTCACCGTGGACAAGCTCAAGACCGCGAAGAAGGATCTTGCGATCCTCCATCCCCTGCCCAGAGTCAACGAGATCAGCGTCGCCGTCGACGACGATCCGCGCGCCTGCTATTTCAAGCAGGTCCTTAACGGCAAGTACATGCGCGAGGCGCTCATACTGAAGCTCCTCAAAGAAGCCGGCAAGATCCAGTAACAGGAAGGGAGAAACACCATGAATATCGATTCCATCAGCAACGGCATTGTTATCGACCACATCACCGCCGGCAACGGCATGAAGCTCTATGAGCTTTTGGGCCTGGGCGAGCTCGACTGCTCCGTCGCCATCATAAAGAACGTCGTCAGCCGCAAAATGGGCCGCAAGGACATCATCAAGGTCGACGCGGACATTCCCGTGAACCTTGACGTGATCGGCTTCGTCGATCCCGGCGCAACGATCAACATAATCAAGGACGGCGTGCTCGTCGAGAAGCGCAATATCGAGATGCCCGAAAGGCTCGTCAACGTCATCAAGTGCAAGAACCCCCGCTGCATCACCTCCTGCGAGCAGGAGATCGAGCATATCTTCAAGCTCACCGACCGCGAGCATAAGGTCTATCGCTGCATCTACTGCGAGACGAAAGCGAACTGAAATGCATAATAAAACGCTCTTCGGGATATCCCGAAGAGCGTTTTTCGTATTATCTCAGAACATGACCGTCTCAGGCTCGCTGCCGAAGGTGTTGAACACCGCCGTCGCGTTTTTAAGATAATAAACCTCGTTATTGCCGTCGCCCGGGGCGTACATGCCGCGGAGCGAAGGATATGCCTCAAGCATGCTCTCCTGCGGCTCGATCCGATCGTCAAGCACCGCCTCGGCGGAGAGCCTTATCCATGTGCCCTCGCACATGGCGCATATCTCTATATGCGGATCCGCCTTTATCTGGCGGGCGACCGCTTTCCTGCGGCCTGTCTGGATATAGAGCCTGCCCTCGAACAGATTGACCGTGCCGAACGGACGGATCCTCGGCATACCGTTATCGACGGTGGCGATGTAATAGACCCCCGCCTTCTTCAAAAAATCATAGACTCTCTGCATGTTTGCCCCCTTATATCAGTTCATGCCGCACGCGATCTTCGCGGCGAGCCGCACGTTGTTGTAGACGAGCGCGATATTGGTATCGAGGCTTTCGCCGCCGGTGACGTCCTTTATCTCGGCAAGGAGGAAGGGCGTTATCTTTTTGCCCTTTATGCCGAGAGAATTCGCCTTTTCGACAGCCGCCTCGATAACGGCGTCTATCTTCGCCTTGTCCATCGAGTACTCCTCGGGCACGGGATTCACGACGAGCGTGCCGCCCGCTATGCCGAGCCTTTCCTTTGCGGAAACGGCGGCGGCGATCTCCTCCGGAGTATCCATGCGGTAGTCGACGCCGAAGCCGGAGCTCCTCGTATAGAACGCGGGCATTTCGTCGGTGCGATAGCCTATGACGGGCACGCCCTTCGTTTCGAGGTATTCGAGCGTGAGCCCTATATCGAGTATGCTCTTCGCGCCGGCGCAGACGACTGTGACGGAGGTCCTTCCCAGCTCCTCCAGGTCTGCGGAGATATCCATCGTGACCTCCGCGCCCCTGTGCACGCCGCCGATGCCGCCCGTGGCGAACACCTTTATGCCCGCCATGGCGGCGAGTATCATAGTTCCGGCGACGGTCAATGCGCCGTCTTCACCCTTCGACGCGATCACCGCGATATCGCGGCGGCTCGCCTTTATGACCTTGGGACCGGTCTTGCCCAAGTATTCGAGCTGTTCGTCGTCAAGCCCTACGCAGAGCTTCCCGCCGAGTATGGCGCAGGTCGCGGGAACGGCGCCGTTCTCACGCGCGATACGCTCGCAGTTTTTGGCGGTCTCCACGTTTTTGGGATACGGCATCCCGTGCGAAATGATCGTCGATTCGAGCGCGACCACGGGTCTGCCGTTCGTTATCGCCTCCGCGACCTCCGCGGAATAGAGTATGTTCTTATTGAGTTCCATATCGTTCCCCTTCAAAAAACGAGCGCCCTTGAGCGCCCGTTTCATGCTTGTGATTTACGCGTTCTTGGACGCGAGCCAATCGTTGATGGTGCCGACGAGCTGGTCGCAGTCGATGCCGTGGACGGCGCAGGCCTGCTCGAGGTTTTCACCGCTCGCCATGACGCAGCCGAGGCAGTGCATGCCGCTCGCCATGAGTATGTTCGCGATGCCGCGATCGGTGCTGATGATCTCTTCGATCGTCATATTCTTGTTTATCTCCATTTTCAAAACCTCCTTGATGAGTATTTTCGCTATTATTATAACCGCGGTTTTTCAAAAATCAACAGTTCCGCCCAATATATTAGTAAAATGGTAGGAATTGATTTTTTACTGCATATCCTCTATCTTTTCGATATGCCATATCTCGCCGGCGTACTGGGAGATGGTGCGGTCGGACGAGAACTTGCCCGCCGAAACGACGTTGTTAAGGCACTTCCTCGCGAAGGCGTCCGCGTCCTTCGTGTCGTAGATAGCGCGGAGCTTCATATCGATATAGCCGTGCAGATCGTAGAGGCTGAAGTAATAATCGGGCTTGCGCCAGTCGCCGTAAAGGAGGGAATTGTAGATCTCGCGCAGCACGCGCACGGAATCGTCCGTCTTGGCGACGGTGCCGTTGACCAGCGAATCGACCGCCTTCCTTACCACCTCGTCCGAATTGTAGATATCGATCGGGCGGTAATCGGGACGCACGCGCTCGATCTCATCGACCCTTGCGCCGAATATGTAGTTGTTCTCCTCGCCCGCCTCGCGCACGATCTCGATATTCGCGCCGTCGTAAGTGCCGAGCGTGACCGCGCCGTTGAGCATCAGCTTCATGTTGCCCGTGCCGGAAGCCTCCGTGCCCGCGGGGGAGATCTGCTCCGAGATATCGGCGGCGGGGATTATATGCTCCGCATAGGAGCAGTTGTAGTTCTTGACGAACACGACGCGCATCTTGTCCTTCACCGCGGGATCGTTGTTGATGACGGCGGCGATATCATTGATGTACTTGATTATGTTCTTCGCCATAATGTAGCCGGGAGCAGCCTTCGCGCCGAATATGAACGCCGTCGCGGGCATATCGGGGAGCTTACCTTCCTTTACATTATAATAGATATACATGATCGAGAGCGCGTTCATGAGCTGACGCTTATACTCGTGCATGCGCTTGACCTGCACGTCGAAAACGAAATCGGAAGGTATGTGCACGCCCTCCTTATCCGCGATTATGCGGGAGAGCTTCGCCTTCATGTGCTGCTTTACGGTGCGGAAGCGCTTGATGTTTTCCTCATTTATAAAGGGACGGAACTTCGCGATCTCGGAAAGGTCGGTTATGAAGCCGCCGCCGATGTGATCCATCAGCATCTCGGTAAGCTCCGGATTGCAGAGCCCCAGCCAGCGGCGCTGGGTGATGCCGTTGGTCATGTTCCTGAACCTTTCGGGGTACACGGCGTACCAGTCGGAAAGCACGCTCGTTTTAAGAAGCTCGGTATGGATCTCCGCAACGCCGTTTATATAGGTGGAAACGTACGCCGCGAGCCGCGCCATATGGACGAGCCCGCCGTCGACGATGCGCATGGCGTTGATCCTGTTTTCGCCGACGCCCTTCGCGCGAAGCTCCGTACGGAGGGCTTCATCGATCCTTACGATGATATCCATCATCTCGGGCACGACGGCGCGGATAAGGTCGCAGTTCCATTTTTCGAGCGCCTCGCTCATCAGCGTGTGGTTGGTGTAGCTGAAGGTCTGCTTTGCGGTCTCAAGCGCGGCCTCGAACTCAAGCCCTTCCTTCATGAGGATGCGGATGAGCTCCGGTATCGAGATTGTGGGATGGGTGTCGTTAAGCTGCACCGCGCAGTGCGCGGCAAAGCCCGTAAAGTCGTTCCCGCGGACGCGCTTATAGCGCCTTACGATATCCTGCATGGATGCGGAGGAAAGGAAATACTGCTGCTTTAAGCGCAGCTTCTTGCCCGCCTCGGTCGAGTCGTTGGGATAGAGCACGCGGGTGATATCCTCCACCTGGTTCTTCTCCCTCACCGCAAGGGCGTATTCCTGCGCGTTGAAGAGGCCGAAATCGAGCTCCTCGATCGGCTCGGACTGCCAGAGGCGCAGCGTGCCGACGTTCTCCGTATCATAGCCGATTATGGGCATATCGTACGGGACCGCCATTACCTTCTGACCGAGGAATTCCACCACGACGGATTTATCGTCCCTGCGGCGGCTCCACGGATCGCCCTGCTTCTGCCAGTTGTCGGCGAGCTCCCTCTGGAAGCCGTCATGGAAATCCTGCTTGAAAAGACCGAATTTATACCTTAAGCCGTAGCCGTCGAGCGGGAGATCGTGCGTCGCCGCGCTGTCGAGGAAGCAGGCGGCAAGTCTGCCGAGACCGCCGTTGCCGAGGGCGCAGTCCTCGATATCCTCCATTACGTTTATATCGACGCCGCGAAGCTTCAAAAGCCTCGTCACCTCTTCGAGCAGACCGAGCGAATACAGGTTGTTGAATACCATGCGTCCGGTCAGATACTCGGCGGAGAGATAATACGCGCGCCTCGTCTGCTCGTGAGAGCGTCTCGACCTGCGCCAATCGTCGCTCATGGCGTACATGACCGCGTTCGAAAGCGCCCTGTGGATCTGCGGAACAGTCGCTTCATTGAGCTCGACGAGATACTCGCTGCGAAGCTCCTCCTCCGCCCTTCTGATAATGCCTCTTGCATCCATCAACATAATTTATCACCCGCCCCTTTCGGGGCCCCTTTCATTTTTCAAGTAATTCCTTAAGGCGGGATGCGAGTTCCTTTTCCTCCGCCTTAGTCATCCTCCAGCACCAGTTGCCGGAGTCCGTCGCGGGGGTGTTCATCCTCGTCCCTTTGCCGAGAAGCAGTATATCCTGCGCGGGAATGACCGCGTACCTTGCGTCGCAGTCGACCGTCGCCTTGATTATACCGCGCGGAAGATCCTTCGTCCCCGCGTATTTATAAGCGTATTTCCGGGTCTTTTCATCGGTACCCTCCCACCATTCGGCAAGGGGAGGATTATCGTGAGTGCCAGTATAGGCGATCTTGTTCTTGAGCGTCGCCGCGTCGCCGTCCCACTTTTTGTTCTTATGCGGATTTTTGCGGTCGCTGTCGAAGGCGAACTCCATCACCTGCATACCGGCGAAGCCAGTGCCGGAGAGAAGCAGCTTAACGTCCCTCGTGATAAAGCCGAGATCCTCCGCCACTATCTCAACGGGAAAGCCCTCCTTCTCCGCAAGCTTGAACAGTCTGCGCCCCTCGGCCTTTTTCCATTCGCCGTTACGGGCGTTCGGCGCCCCGGCGGGCACGGCGTAATATGAGGCGAAGCCGCGGAAATGGTCTATGCGGAGTATGTCGTAAAGCTGCGCCGCGCGCCTTAAGCGCGCCATCCAGAAGGAGAAGCCGTCCTCCTTCATGTATTCCCAGTCATAGACGGGATTGCCCCAGAGCTGCCCGTCCTCGCAGAAATAATCGGGGGGCACGCCGGCGACCTCGGTGGGTCTGCCGTCCGCGTCAAAGCGGAAATTCTGCCTGTAAGCCCAGCAGTCGGCCGAATCGTAAGCGCAGTAGATGGGCAGGTCTCCCATTATAAGCACGCCCTTCTTCAGCGCGTGCTGGGAAAGATCGTCCCACTGCTCGCCAAGCTTCATCTGTATGAATTTGTGGAAGCCGATCTCGCAGGAGAGCTTTTCTCTGATGCGGCCGATATCCTCCGGCTCGCGGTTTTTGAGGCCCTCCGGCCACTCGTACCAGGGCTCGCCGCCGCGGGCGTCCTTTATCGCCATGAATAGCGCGTAATCGTCAAGCCAGGGGGAAGCCTCCTCAAATTCCTTCATCTCCGCGGCGAAGCCCGGCTTGTCGATCGCGCGGGCATAGGCGGTCATTATGAGGGGGAGCCTGTTTTCGTACAGCTTGCCGTAATCCACACGGGAGGGATCGGAGCCGAAATCCGCGGCGCCGCATTCCTCCTTGGTGAGGAGCCCCTCCTTGACGAGCGTGTCGAGATCGAGAAAATACGGGTTGAGGGCAAAGCTCGAAAAGCTTTGATACGGCGAATCTCCGTACCCGGTAACGCCGGTAGGGAGTATCGCCCATATCGACGCGCCGCAGTCGGAAAGGATATCGACGAAGCGCCGCGCCTCCCTGCCGAGAGTGCCCGTTCCGTATTTTTCGGGAAGCGAGAAGACGGGCAGAAGAACGCCCCTTCTCCTTGTATAGACCGTTTTGTTCCCGCCCTTAGAAACTGCCATGGGGATACCTCTCCAAAAATTTATTCTTTATTATAGCATATCGCAGCCCTCTTCGCACTCCCTTTTTTTAATATTGTGACGAAAAATTAAAAAAACAGTTGCGATCGGGCAATAAATCGGGTAAAATAAAATACTGGGATATAATCAGCAGCTATGCCTTTTAATCTGATTTTCACACCGAAAGGAAGGAAGCCCCGCTTATGGGGCGCGGTATCATAATATGAACCTTTCTCTTGAAGTTAAAAAGTTTATGAATAATGAGCATACCGGAGAATTCGTTAACGTCGTGCTTCCCTCGGAGCTTCCCGTCGACCGCACCGAGGTGCGCGAGCATAACAGGGACAAGAACGCCGCGCATTCCGCCAAAAACGTGGCGGAGAACAAAGCGCGTATTGCTTCCAAAGCGAAGGAACGCGTGGAGAATACCGCAAAGCTTCGCTCCCTGAAGGAGGAGGAACTTACCGAAGCCCGGGCGATACTCGAGGATATAGTTTCCCAGCAGCGGGCCATGCAGCCCGATCTTGATCAGAAGCGCGCGGCATATGACAAGGCCTCCGCCGATTTTGACGAAAAAAACAGCGTATACACCGTAAAGCTCGAATCCTTCGAGGCTATGGAATCCGCATATAACGCCGCCGTTGAGGCGGAGAACGCGGCGCTTCTCGTGCTGAACGACTGCCGCGCCAATTTCTCCGGCGCGGAGAGCGCGCTTGCCTCCGCAAAGGAGGACGGCGTACGTCACGAGGGGCTGCTTTCTTCTTCGAGGAGCGAAGCCGCCGAGACCCGCGTGCTTTATGAGAAGGCCGCGGATGAAGCGAAGGAAGCCTCCGATCTGGAGAGCGAAAAGACCGCCCGCTTCAACGCCCTTTCCGAGCAGGCCGCGGAGAAGCTCGCCGTCAGCAAGAAGGAGGCCAAGCGCCTTGCCGACGCGCAGAAGACGCTTGTTTCCGCCGCAAAGGATTACACAAGGTCTTCCGCAGATCACGCCTCCGTTCTCGAGGCGCTTACCGATGCGGAAAATCAGGCCAAGGAGCCCGACCGCGCCGATAAGGAATCCTTAAGGGCAAAGGCGTCGTCGCTCCGGTCGAAGCTCGCCGCCGTCGCCTCACGCCTTGAAAATGCCGACGCCGCAAAGAAAAACGCCGAGAAGGAGCTTGCCGACGCCGAGGAGGTGAACGACCGCGCTCAGGTGGAATACAATAAGATAAACGAGATACTCAATTCCTGCAGGGCAGAGCTTGACGAGGCAAAGGCGAAGTCCGCCGCCGCGCAGGCCAGGGCGGCCGAGGCGCAGGCGAGGTATTCCTCCGTCAGCTCCAGCTTTGAAAAATCCCAGGGCGACGTGGAATACGCCGCGAGGGACGTCAAAATAAGGGAGACCGATCTTGTAAACAGCAAGAAGGCGCTCCTTAACGCCGAGACAGACGTTAAACGCCGCCATGAGGAAGTCCTCACCGCGCGTGAAGAGATGGAAAAAAGCCGCTCCGTTATGGATGATAAGCTCACTCTTATGAGAAAGAGCGAGAAGGTCTATAACTCCAAGAAAGCCGCTTTCGATACCGTTAACAACTCCTACCAGATGGCGGAGAGGGACAGGCGCACGCAGAAGAACGTCTGCGAAAGGCTCGAAATAGAGCTTCGTCAGCTTTCCGATCAGCTTGAGGACGATATCAGCGCACGCGACAACGCATTTGAAGAAGCCCGTTACAGCGAGGAAGAGGCAGAGCGCAAGCGCCTTTCGATCCGCGCGATAAATTCCAAATACGAGACAGTTAAGATCCATTATCTCCAGCAGGGTAAGGGCGAGGATCTTCTGCTGATCCATTCCGTCGGTCAGTCGCTTTATACATTCCGGGAACTCATTTCCCGTTTGAGCTCCAAATTCCGCGTGACCGCGATCGATCTTGTGGGATTCGGCTATTCCGAAAAGCCCTATTATTTCAACTATTCTCTTAATGAGATGGCTGATTTTATCGCACGCTTCATGGACGCAATGGAGATGGAGACGGCGCACCTGTTCGGCTTCTCAATGGGCGCCGGTTACGTTATTAACTTTGCGAAGCGCTACCCCGCAAGGACGGGAAGGATAATACTCCTCTCCCCGGGCGGCATCACTCCCGATATGCCCGCTTCGATAAAGAGCCTTGAAAGCAGGATATTCGGCGGAATAGCCTCCCGTCTTATAACGTATAAATCAGTTAAGAAGATGCTGAGCGAATGCTATTTCGATCTTACCAATCATACTGAGGAGCTTGTTAACGAATATTATAAGCCCATCGCTGCGCCCGAATCGAAGCGCATAATCCGCACCTGCGTCTCCTGTTATGACGATGAGGAAGTCATCCATTCCTTAAGGGACGTAAACGCTCCCACGCTGCTTCTCTGGGGAAACGAGGATAAATGGCATACCCCCGATATGGCAAACCTTTTCCGCGCCGTAATGCCCAACGTGAATTACACGCTTGTAAGGAACGCCGGCCACCTCGCTCATGAGGAAAAAGCCGACAGGATAGCGCAGCTTATAAAGACGTTCATACCCTGCGGCTACGACGGAG
Source organism: uncultured Clostridia bacterium (assembly GCA_947304365.1). Lineage (GTDB taxonomy): Bacteria > Bacillota > Clostridia > Christensenellales > CAG-138 > UBA3857. The sequence continues at coordinate 9,292 of CAMZAY010000017.1, forward strand.
AAGAAGAGGAGACCTCTTTCCAATAATAAGGAGTTTTCCTTGTTTTCCATATTAAAAACTTAATTATGGAAATTTAAAACCCTAAAAATAATAAAAATATGGAAAATTATGTTTTTTTCCACATTTTTGACAGGCAATTATCAACTGGCGATTTATAAGCCGCAAAATAGAAAAATAAGGGATATCCACATTTTCCTCAATCCCTTATACTGCTGATACTGTAATAATAAATGATGAAATAAAAAGGAGCATACGAAAATGAAGTTCTGCGTCGACCTTAAAGAAATGAACGAGGCGCTTGCCGTAGTTACCAAAGCGCTTTCACCCAATGTAGAGACTCCCATTCTTAAGGGCATATATCTGAGCGCTTACGGGAACGAGCTGTATCTTAAATGCTCCGATTCCTCCGTACAGATCGAAACTCTTATCCCCGCCATGATAGACGAAGAAGGCGCAGCCGTTCTTCCCGGCAGGCTCACCGCCGATCTTTTGAGGAAAATGAGGGGCGCAAAGGTTGATTTCGAGACTGTAGATAATTCCTCCGTAAAAGTAGAAACGGGAAAGAGCAAGTCTTCGCTTCAATTCTTCCCCGCGGATACCTATCCTCAGATGGATGAGCTTTCCGGCGACGTTACTTTCAGGATCAAGCAGGGCGTTTTCCGCTCCATGATAAAGCAGACAGCATTCTGCTGCGCCGGCGAGGAAGAGGGTAAAGCCATACTCCGCGGCGTTTTGATGGAGTTCACAGAGGAAGGAGAACTCAATTTCATAGCGCTCGACGGTTTCCGTCTTGCCAAACGCACCGAAAAGGTAAACGTAAAGGGCAATACCAGGAACGCCGTAGTTCCCGCAAGGACCATGCAGGATATAGCGAATATCCTTTCCGACAGCGAGGATGAGATCACCGTCACACTTTCCGCTACCCATATCACAGTAAATATGGGAACAACTAAGATAAAGGCGCGTCTTCTGAAGGGCGAATACATAAATTACAGGAATATCCTTTCAAAGAAAATAACGAGCCGCGTTGTTGTAAACAGGGCGGAGCTTCAGGAGAGCCTTGAGATAGCGTCGCTTTTCTCAAAGGAAACGCAGAACAATCTCGTAAAGCTCGATTTCGAAAACGATCATCTCACCATCACCGCAAGGAGCGAGACAGGCAGCATCAACGAGGCGACCGATATAACCCTTACCGGCAGCCCGATAGAGATCGCATTCAACGCAAGATACCTTCTTGAGATAATAAAGGCGATCGACGACGAGACCGTCGCGCTGAGCTTCAATACCAGCGTCACCCCCTGCGTAGCGGAACCTGTACAGGGTAATTCGTTCTATTATCTTGTTCTTCCGGTCAGGATAA
>CAMZAY010000018.1 GCA_947304365.1 uncultured Clostridia bacterium
ATTAAGGCTGCGATAAGGCTTGCGGTTTCACATGGTAAGACCATGTTTTTAACGGGTATGGCCATGGGTACGGATATGTGGTGTGCCGAAGCTGTTTTAGAGATAAAACAGGAAATGCCCGAGAACGAAATCAAGCTTACTGCGGTCATTCCCCATACCGCGCCGTTCCTTTCTATAACATACACGGGCGTCGGCGTAGAGGGAGGCTGTCCTGCGGAAGAGACCCACAGAGGATGCTTCTACCCCTCCGAAGATGGGTACTTTTTGACATCTGAAAAAATCACTGCAAAGAAAGAGTTTTGCGACTGCGAATTCGCATGGCACTTTCATGACGGCGACGCGCATGGAGTGAGCATAGGGAAAACATTACCCGCAGTCTCCGAGCCTGAAACTACATCTTATGCGCAACAGGAACTGACAGCTGAGAATGCTGCCTCGATTCCATGCCAACAGGTGCTTGGAAGCTACATAGTAAGGTTTGAAAGGGAAAAACCCGGAAAGAGGTTCGAAACTAACACAGATAAAAGGATCTTGCCGAAGGTCTACGGAAGCCCCCTCTGCCCGGACTGCAGGGAATGCAGAGCAAATCTCGATGCAAACGGAGTCAAATACAAGTACATTGATATCACCGCATCCATGAAGGCGCTCAAGGAGTTCCTCGCTTTAAGGGACCAGCTTCCCGAGTTCACCACTGCAAAGGAATCCGGCGCGGTAGGAATTCCTGCGATACTTACGGAGGATGGAACCGTCACCTTGGATTGGGAGGGATGGCTTGTCGAGCGCGGTCTGGCGGTCGTCTACAAGGAAAACGGACCTGTCTGCAGCATCAATGGTAAAGGCTGCTGAAGAATTAGATTAGCGTCATGGAAAGAAGGGGAAACCGGTTACGCATATTCGTCCGGTCTCCCTTTTCATAACATTTAACCTCCTTAAATGTATGGAGGGTGGGAATCGAACCCACAGATCCCGCGGTCCAGCTGGTATGCGCCGCGGGGCTCGGCGTTGCAGGCGCCGGCTCCCAACCAATCGGGATGCCTCCATATGTTGTTAAATACTTGGAACCGGGAGCGGGAGTCGAACCCGCATTCCCGCGCACTACCTCTTCGCGCGGGGCCGGAGCTGAAGGGTCCCCGGCGTCTTACCTATTAGACGATCCCAGCATGCTGCGCGGTATGTTTAGCCTCCGCCGCGCTGTCGGAGTCATATTGGAGGTGCCGTCTGGCACAAACGGCCTATTTGGTGCTATCAGTCATCTCTTATCGGGCGCAGTTTGTTTTCCCTCCGCTGCGCCCCGCCGGAGGTGGAGGTTAACCAGTCATGGGTAAGACTGTCAATCGGTAGTGCCGCCCCTGGCGGTCTGCTCATCGCGGAGCTTTGCGAAGTGGTTCAGGTCGAACATTTCGTCCTGAGGATCTTCCATGCGCAGCTCCTCTTCGTCTTTCTCATAGCCGAGCATTTCAAGCATGCGGTACACTTCGTCAAGCTCCGCGCAGCGCTGATACTCGGCCTGATCTCCGGCGCTGTAGGCATAGTTCTTGTGGTGCCCGACTTCGCCCGGATCGAGCTCCGCATAAACGATCTCAACGAATCACAAAAAAACTATATGCAATATGCAAAAATCGACTTTGGTTCACTTTTTACGTTCAAATACGGGCGGTTTTGACGATAATGGAACAAAGCGTGCGTCCAAAAAACAGAGTACTGCATTAGCTTTTTGCTGACAATGCTGACGACATTGGAAAACATGGCATTCCGTTCACCAAGGGGAGATTACTACAAATTTACTACACTATTTTTTGGAAAATTTTGATATGAACTTAATGTTTTCTCCTTCGATTGGAAACCGGCTTCTGAAAAAGCTATACGTTTTTTAGGTTTTTTGAGACGATATCATCTAATTGATATCGTATTGGAACACATTTTTCAGTGCTCCTAAGCGGAAGGTCCCGGGTTCGAATCCCGGCAAGTGTGCCAAAAAGGAAGAGGGCTTTATGCCCTCTTCCTTTTTGGTTTATTATTCATAAGGGATTCGAAGCCGCGAATAGCAAACGCGCCAGTGACGCGTTTGCCGCGGCCGGCTTTTTCGTCGCAGAGCGAGAAGCCGCCGGATTGAGGCGGCTTCGAGACTCGATGCGCGAAAAAGGAATCCCGGCAAGTGTGCCAAAATGAAAGAGGGGTTTATCCACTCTTTCATTTTGGTTGATTATTCGGAGGGATTCGAAGGGCGGATCAGGCTATCATCCGGTGGATGATTGCCCCGCCCCGGCTTTTTCGTCGCAGAGCGAGAAGCCGCCGGATTGAGGCGGCTTCGAGACTCGATGCGCGAAAAAGGAATCCCGGCAAGTGTGCCAAAATGAAAGAGGGGTTTATCCACTCTTTCATTTTGGTTGATTATTCGGAGGGATTCGAAGGGCGGATCAGGCTATCATCCGGTGGATGATTGCCCCGCCCCGGCTTTTTCGTCGCAGAGCGAGAAGGCGGCGGAGTGAGCCGCCTTCGAGACTCGATGCGCGAAAAAGGAATCCCGGCAAGTGTGCCAAAGAAAAAATCCTTGCAAATCAAGGATTTTTTCTATTTCTTGAACTTGATGTTCCGTATTTATATCTGATTTGTTTTCCGTTTTCACACATTTTTCACACATTTATATTGCAACAGAATGACATAAAGGCTGCTTTTGTGGACATAATGAACAACACGTTTCCCATCATGTGATGCTCAAAAGTTGGGTTTGCTCTCCAGTGATCTGCACATGTGAGCATATTATTCACAAAGCATCGCGCAAACAATCTTTTATTCAGTCACGCTCACTGTCGTTAACGGGCTGACTGAGCGAAAAGTAACGCTCATATGCCTTCCTGCAATATCGTCCGATAACGGCTATTTCGGGATCGCGTGTGAAATCATAAGGACCGTTGACGCGCATGAAGTCGATAAGACCGATATGGATCGCGCCTTTAGGGCAGTTGAACGAGCAGCGAACGCAGCCGACGCAGTTTTTGCCGAAGGCGAATTTGCCATCTCTGAAGGTGACGTTCCCGGTCGGGCATTCGCGGACGCATTTCATACAACGAACGCATTTTTCGTTATCTACGCGGAAGAGGCGGCCGTTTTTAGGATAGAACCAATGCTCGATGCGGCAGAGCGCGGAGACGGCTTTTGCGGAGAAAGGCGGATGGATCGTCCTTTCCTCGCCTTTGGCAATCTGCCTTGCCGCATCGTGTATGCGCTCCCCGGCCGTTTCCCACATCTTCGAAGCCATCTCGTCCGTATGCCGGAAGACCATGTTATAAGGCATTATGAAATGAAACTCGCCCTTGATATGCCAACCCTTCTTCTTAAGGATGCGGATCATCTCTGTGGAGGAGTTATCGTTCAGACGCAGCGGTTCTCCGGAGGTTTTCATAAACCAAACGTTCCCGCCGTCCCTGAGATTTCGGCAGAAAGTTTTGAAAATGCGCGGCATATTGAAGCCGTAGACCGGATAGCATATCACTAAATCGCGCTCCGGCGCTGCTTCGGAGCCGTCGTGAAGCTCATGAAAGCAGACCGGAACGTCCCGTTCGGTCAGCGCCTCTTCAAGCGCTTTTGCGCATTTTAAGGTATTTCCGGTTCCGGAAAATACGTAAATTCCTATCTTTTTTATCTCTTCACCGCAGGAAGCGCCGTCCATAGCTTACCCCGTTTTGTCGAATTATCGGGATAATTCTATCATCTTTTTGCCGATGATGCAATAAAAAAGGAACGAAGCCGTTTCGGGCTTCGATCCCCGTGCGTCGGCATTATACGTCCAGCTCCGTGACTTTCTTCGGGTATTCGCGGAGCTCGTCCTTTTCGTGAAGCGGGTTCCATACCTGCGCGAAGAACGGATCGACCTTGGAGCGCTCGCCGTAGTTCCAGCTCCTTCGCTCGCACACCGGGCACCAATGACCGCCCTCGAGAACCAGCCGCGGGCTTGCCTCGAACTCGTGTCCGAACGCGCAGCGGAAGCGGAGCTTAGTCGACCAGTCGCCCTTTTGCATGGTATCCGATAGCAGCTCGCCGCCGCGGAACCTCGCCGCGCCTTGCATATCGAAAATATCGAGCTCGCTCTCGGGCTTTGTTTCATCATAGCCGTGGTCGATATGCACGACCGTATCCCAATCCGTGAAATGCTCCATCTCGGAGGCCTTTTCGGGAAGCGCTTCCCACGCTTTGCGGCCGCCCCAATAGGCGTCGATATGATCCTCCATATTTGCGTCGATCCAATGCTTGGGGCCGTGCTCGCTGTTCAGGAGCTTTTTGAACGTGCCCTTTATTATGGAACCCATCAGCTTCTGCCCGCCGGGGAGCTTGCAGATCACCCTGCCGAACGGCTTTGCCGCGCCGAGTTCTTTAAGGTACGCGTCATAGAAATACTGCATGCTGTCGGAACGGAAATGAAGATAGCTTTCGAGCTTGTCCGAATCGAGATAATACTGTCCGTGGAAATTGCGCGTGGCGTTGACCTTCGGATCGATCACATAGTCGATGTTCTTTATTCCGATCTCGCCGTACATGATCTTATACATGGTATAGGTATCGATACGGCAGCTCTCACCGCCGCCGATATTGTAGATATGCCCCCAGAACGACGGATCGAGCGTCCCGTCCGCTTCGAACGCCGCGAGGTTGCGCATCATTCTGCCGCTGTCGCGGTCGGAGACGTATTCCAATACGTTGTCGAGGCAGTTGTGGAACTGGATCGCGTCGCGAATCTTGGCCATGGCGGGGCCGATTATGCCCGTCTGGCGGAGGCTTGCCCAGTATTTAAGCCCGCTTTCGATGACGTACCGCTCCGCCGCGACCTTGGAGACCGCATAATAGTCGAACATGCTCGGCTTGATCGGATCGCCGACACGCCCCCAATGGATCGGCGGCATACGATCGCCGGTCTCGGCGACAGTGCCGATGTAGACGAACCTGCAGGTTTCGGCCTTTCCGCATTCCTTTATCGCTTCGATCAGATTGCGCGTCGAGCCGTAGTTGTTCTGCATCGCCTTTTCGGGGAAGTAATCCGCCTGCGGGGATACGAACGCCGCGATATGCAGCACAACGTCCGACTGCTCAATGCAGATCTGTACGTCAGCCTTGTTCATAAGATCGCCCCAGACGATCGAAAGCCCCTTGGTATCCTTGTAAGGATCGAACAGTTTGCGGTTCTTTTCGCTGTCGCGCACAAGAATAACAAGGTCGTACAGCTTTCCGAGGTCCGGCAGCATCGCCTTGAAGCTCTCAAAGCCCATGCCGCCGCCCGCGCCGGTCATGAATACCGTCTGCATCTTATTCTCCCTTCATGCCGATAACGGCCGCCTTTTTTTCGATGACGTCCTTGCAGAGCAGTATGCTGTCGCCGATAGCCGCGTCGATATCGTCGTCGGTCACGCCGAGCGCCTCGCAGCCCTCGGACTTGTCGATGAACAGGTTAGAGCACATTATATCGGTGAATTTGACCATGTGAAGACCGCCCTGGATACCGTTCTTTTTCTGCTCCTTCATGATCTTTCTGCCGCCGATCGCGTACATCCAGTTGGGGATCGTGACGATCTTCTTGTCCGGGCAGCCGAGATACTTGTGGACGATCTTCAAAAGCTCCACCCAGGTCAGGTTATAGTACCCGATCGGCCAGCAGTTCCCGCCGCGGTTCTTTTCGATCGCGCCGGCGATAGCCTGACCGACCTGATGCACTGTCACCATAGTGGAGCCGCCCTTGGGGTACATCGTGACCTTCTTCATGCTCATGACGTTTTCGACGAGGAACACCCATACCGGCTTTCTTCCCGGCTGAGTGCCGAATATGTACGGAAGCTCCAGCACCGCGACGTCCATTTTATCACCGAACTCCATCGCCGCTTCCTCCTGATCGATGCGGCTCCGGATGTACGGATGCCACTTCGTCAGCTCCTTTTCGGGCCATTTTTTGGCGGCATAGGAGAAGTACGAGCCGCAGATCGCTGCATGCTTCACGCCGCATTCGACGCAGAGCGAAAGAAGCCTTTTCACCGGGTCGATATTGTATTTCTTATAGAGGTCGTAGATCGGAGAGGGCCCCTCCACACGCTCGTCCACGCCCGCCGCGAACACGAAGCCCTCACAGCCCGAAAGGTGTTTTTTAAGCTCCTCGTCGCTCATTTCAAGATAGTTGCCGAATTCGAGCTTCATTTCGGACGGCAGTACCGCGCCCTGCGGCAGCGGCGGCAGCGCCAGCGACGATACCTCATGTCCCCTTGCAATAAGCTCCTTCGCCGCTTCAGAGCCCAGAAGGCCCGTTCCGCCGATCATAAATACCTTCATATTATTCCTCCCGGATCCTTTTTCAGTCCAAGTATCCTTCGCGCGCTTTAACGCCGAAGCGCTTTTCAAGCAGGTGCATCTGTGCGTCTGTTATCGTATTAACGAGCGGCATATGCGCGATCTTCATGTATATCTCGGCGGCTTTTTCGGCGGTCTCGATGAGCCCGAAGGTCTCGTCAAGGTCGCGTCCCGCGCCGTAAATGCCGTGCTGCGCCCAGACGACGAGGCGCGCGGTCTTCATCTTTTCGGCGGTGGCCTCCCCTATCTCGTTGGTGCCGCAGAGCATCCACGGGAGCACGTTAACGCCCTCGGGGAAAACGATTATGCACTCGGTGCACATCTGCCAGAGCGTGCGGGTGAACTCACGCTCATCAAGCTCGTGCACGTAGGTCATGGCAAGAAGATTCGACGGATGGCAGTGCATGACGACGCGGTTTTCGGGGTCGGTCTTCATGCGGGCGATATGGCTCATCATGTGCGCGGGGAACTCGCTTGTGAATTTGCCGCCATCCGAAAAGCCCCAGAGGACCTCCGCCTCCGTGCCGTTCTCCGCAAGGCGGACTATGCCGAGGTTCTTTGCGGGATCGTACTGCACGTTTTTGAAATACTTGCCCGTGCCGGTGACGAGGAATATCCTGCCGTTAAGCTCCGGAGCCTCAAAGCCCGTGGGGATGGTGCGGACGATGGCCGGGATCGCAAGGTATTCCTTCAATTCAGCCTCGTCGAGCAGCAGGGAGATATTGCCGCCGTTGCGCTCGTCCCAGCCGTGGGCGTACATGTTCGTCGCCGTGCGGATCATTTCGACCATGAAGGGTGCTGTCATAATGCTTTTCATTTTCTTGCCTCCAGTATTTGCTTTTCATATTCTTCTATTTCACGGAACCATTCGCCGTCGGCGGGGATATCCTTGAAGCCGTCGCCCGTCCAGATGTTCATTACGCAGGGCTCGCCGAGCTGTTCGGCAAGATAGGACGAGATGCGAATGCACGCCTTGCCGTGCTCGATCCAGAAGCGGCGCGTATCCGCGTTCGGAGAGGAAAGAGTCAAAGGATCGCACTTGGGGTGGGAGAAAAAGGTCGGGTTGAAATCACAGCCGAGACCCCTTTCTTTACAGAAATCGACCCACTTTTGAAAATGCTTCGGCTCGAGCCTATCCCTGTCCGCCCATCCATGATGGATCCTCCCCTTTTAATACCATAATTATAGTATATCGATTTCGTTTTGTATTGCATTATTGTAATATGTTCGATATAATTGTAATCGATCGGAGGGTATTTGAAATGTTTGATCTTTGCTACGTCGTAAAATCCATGGGAACGCTGTCCGGCATACCGGTACGGCTGATCGAAAACGGGGCTCCGGTGGATTCATGGTTCCCCATAAGGCTCCCGAAGGACCCGTTCGAGCTTTACCGGAAGGAGATACTTTCGATCGGCGCGCACGTGGGCTATTTTGTCACGCCGCTGTTTCACTATTACGGGATAATCAACGCCGGGAACGCGGCGATAGTGATCGGCCCGACGTCGCAGATCATGGCGAGCGAGCAAGACCTTAAAGAGCTGGCGTTCAGGCTTGACGTTCCCAAGGAAGACGTCCCGGCGTTCATCGCAGGCATTAACGGCGTCACGCATATGAACGTGGAAACGCTGCTTTCGATGCTCTGCACGATGAACCATTTTTTAAACGGCGGGGAAACTCTCGCGCTTTCGGACGTGGCGATCCTGGGCGAAGAGCAGCAGATGATCAAAACCGGCGTTGAAAAGCGCCGCACGGCCCGCATTTACGAAGATGCGCCGCATCCAAGGGAAACGCACAACGCGCTTGCGATAGAGGAATCGCTTATGGAGATCGTGCGAAAGGGCGACACGGCGGCACTCAAGAGCTGGCTTACTCAGGCGCCGGCGATACGCGGAGGCTCGATCGCGCCGACGCAGCTGCGTCAGCTCAAAAACACATTTATCGTCGCCGCCACGCTTGCGTCCCGCGCGGCGATCTGCGGCGGCATGAGGGAGGAGGACGCCTTTACGCTTTCCGACGGCTACATAAACCGCGTAGAGCTCCTTTCCGAGCACGGCAAGATAATGAACCTGCAATACAACATGATACTCGAATTCACCGAACAGGTCGAAAAACTGCATCTCGGGCATCAGCCGACAAAGCTTGCCGCAGACGTTGCGAATTACGTGCGCCATCATTTAAGCGAGCCGATCAGTACGGAGAAGATGGCGGAGGAATTCTATCTGAGCCGCCCATATCTTTCCTCGAAATTCAAGCAGGAGACCGGCGAGACTCTCACCGATTTCATACTGCGCGAAAAAACGGAGGAAGCAAAACGCCTCCTCCGCTGGTCCGATAAATCCGCCGCCGCAATCGGCGCCTATCTCGGCTTTTCCTCTCACAGCCACTTCATCCGCGTGTTCAAAAAATATGCGGGCGTCACCCCCAACGAATTCAGGGAAGAACACTGTTCCTTATGATAAACGATGCATTTTGGTCAAGCTCAGTTCTTAAGGGAAAACGCAGATAAACCCGTTGTTTCCGATCGTTCGCATTCAGCTGCCCGCGGGATCGCGTTTGCCTGCTCATGAACGGAAGGCCGTGCGTCAGGCGGCTTTATCTTTTTTGGGAGACCGCCGTGTTCATGGGCCTCGTTTGCATCGGATACCGCCTTGTCAAGCACACCGCCCGTTTCGGGATCGATCTTGTAGGAATACTTCTGCCCGTTATATCTGAAGCTGACTCTGTAAACGGTCTCGCCGTCCCTGTCGGATACTCTTGCTCTGAGCTTTTCGGCCTGATCGGAGGTTATCCCCGCGTCAGCGAGCGCCGCCGCCTTTGCCGCGTCCCTGCCTATCGCATTCTCCGGCTCGGCGGCTTCTTCGCGTCTGCCATGGCCTCCTCTCCCTTCCGGTCTTGCCGCTCTTTCGGCTTTCGTCTCATTCGCCGGCGCGGTCCTATGCGTTCTCTGCTCCGCTTCGGTATTCCCGTCCGCGCCGCTTCTCTCCGCCAGCGCCGCGGGGACGGCGACCGCCGTCATAAGTCCCAGGCACGTAAGCGCCGCCGCTATTCTCTTCATTCTCTTTCTCATGATGATCGCTCCTTTTCGTTTTTGTTCTGCGGTTTTTCCTTCCGCCTGACCGAAGTATAGCAAACGCGGCTCACCCGAATCCCCGAAAAGAAGATGCGGATTTTACGAAAAGCATACGAAGCGTTTCGTGAACATTGCCGCAGCTTGCCGCCGCTTTTGTCATTGAAATCAAAGGAAAGACCCGATATAATAATACCGTAATGAAGAACCGGAAGGAGCGGCGGTATGGATCCCGAAAAGAAACGCATCTATATAGCGGACGATGACGAAAGCATAAGGCAGGTGATAAGGACCTTCCTTATCAACGACGGCTATGAGACCGAGGATTTCCCCACCGGGGACGCCCTGTATGAAAGGTTCGAGACCGCGCCCTGCGATCTCGTGATACTGGACGTCATGATGCCCGGCTCGGACGGCTTCGCGATACTTACGAAGCTGCGCAGGGTGAGCACAGTGCCCGTAATAATGCTAACGGCAAGGGACTCCGAAAACGACCTTGCGATGGGCTTGGGCCTCGGCAGCGACGATTACATCACCAAGCCCTTCTCCGCGATGGCGCTCCTCATGCGCGTGCGGGCGATATTCAGAAGGATCGAATTCGAGAGCGCGAAGTTCAGGCCCGTTCAAAGCGAAACGCGCTTCGGAAGGCTCAGCCTTGACGAGGCTTCGCGCGCGATACTGCTCGATAAGGAGCCCTTGCCCCTTACGCCGACCGAATACGGCGTGCTTCGCGATCTTTTGATGCACCCCGGCGAGGCGGTCTCCCGCGAGGACCTGCTGAACCGGATCGAGCTGCTGAACGATTTCGCGACGGCGAACATCTCCATTCCCTTCGGGGATAACACGGAAACCGTGGATCCCTCTCTGATTGCCCAGTGGGTCTATCTCGAAGGCGGTGAGATTCACGTACGCCGCGCTGAGAATGGCGAGAAGATCGTAACTCTGGATGAGAAGGAATTC
>CAMZAY010000019.1 GCA_947304365.1 uncultured Clostridia bacterium
AGGGCGTCGTGCCCGGGACCACGCCGTTCGTCGAGGCGTACGCGCACAGGCTGAATCATAAGTCGCAGGGGATACTCGCGCATCTTAAGCTCTCGCCCATTGGCGAGGAGAACAACTGCATCCATTACCGCGGGAGCCTTAAGGAGATGTTCGGCACGCTTGAAAAGAGCCCCGTCCGGATACCCGAATTTACAGTTATTTAACAGACGGCGCTCTGATTAAGCTTGAAGAAACGAGCTTAAGATGGTATAGTAGACCAAAACGATCGGGAGTTTTTTGATGAAAAAGAACGAGAATACGCCGTTCGAGACCGAGATACAGGCGCTTGAGGCGCTCGTGCTCGAGGATTACGGCAGCGAACGCGCGATCGACAGGCTGGAGCTTTTCACCCAGCCCGACGGCGAAGTGATCGAGGATATTATCGCAAAGCTGTTCCGGGTGGTATTCCCGGGGTATTTCAGCGATCACACCTACCGCGTTTACAACCTTAAAAACAGCGTTTCCAACCTTATTGAGGATATCGCGTTCCACCTGAGCGAGCAGACGGCGATAGCCCTTCGCGGAGGGGAAGCCCCCTCGGAGGACGGCTCCGAAAAGCGCGAGGCGGAGCGCATCACGGCGGAGTTTTTGAGGAGCCTGCCCGCGATACGCGCGCTGATCGACACGGATCTTTCCGCCGCCTTCGACGGGGATCCCGCCGCGGCGAGCCCGGAGGAGGTAATAATCTCCTATCCCGGTCTTTATGCGACTACGGTGAACCGCATCGCGCACGTGCTTTACGGGCTGAACGTGCCGCTGATACCCCGCCTTATGACGGAGCACGCGCATTCGAAGACCGGCATCGACATCCACCCCGGCGCGTCGATAGGCAAGTACTTCTTTATCGACCACGGGACGGGCATCGTGATAGGCGAAACGACCGTGATAGGCGACAACGTGAAGATCTATCAGGGCGTTACGATAGGCGCGCTTTCCACGCGCGGCGGGCAAAGGCTGCACGGGCAGAAGCGCCACCCCACGATAGAGGACAACGTGACCATTTACGCCGGCGCCTCCATACTCGGCGGCGACACGGTGATAGGGCATGATTCGATAATCGGCTCCAACGCGTTCCTGACCCGCTCAGTTGCCCCCGGCACGAGGGTGAGCGTAAGGAATCAGGAGCTCCAGTTCAAGAGCGGCGAGGTCCGCAGGGATAAAAAGGAAGACCGCGGCGAGGGCGAAGTCCCCGAGTGGTGCTACATCATCTGATTTTTTCAAGGAGGCAGTATGGCTAAGATATTTACCTCGGCAGAACAGCTTATCGGGCACACCCCGATGCTGGAGCTGACCCGCATCGAAAGGGAAGAGGGCCTGAGGGCGAAGCTGATCGCGAAGCTCGAATACGCTAACCCCGGCGGCAGCGTGAAGGATCGCGTCGCGCTGAACATGATCCGGGACGCGGAAAAGAAGGGCGTGCTTAAGCCCGGCGCGACGATAATCGAGCCGACCTCCGGCAACACGGGCATAGGGCTCGCGCTGGTGGCGGCGCTGCGCGGATACAAGGTCATAATAGTAATGCCCGACTCGATGAGCATCGAGCGGCGCAAGACCATCGAGGCTTACGGCGCGAAGATAGTGCTTACCGAGGGAAGGCGCGGCATGACGGGCGCGATCGAAAAGGCGGATGAGCTTGCCGCCGGGATAGAGGGCAGCTTTATCCCCGCGCAGTTCGAGAACCCCGCGAATCCCGAGGCGCATATACTCACGACCGGTCCCGAGATTTGGGAAGACACCGAAGGCAGGGTGGATATTTTCGTTGCCGGAGTAGGCACGGGCGGCACGCTGACCGGCACGGGCCGCTTCCTTAAAGGGAAGAACCCGGCGATCGCGGTGGTGGGCGTGGAGCCCGCATCCTCCCCCGTGCTTTCCGCGGGCGTAGCGGGACCGCACGGCATACAGGGCATAGGCGCGGGCTTTGTGCCGAAGGCGCTCGACATAGGCATTTACGACGGCATTATCCCCGTACGCGACGAGGACGCTTACGAGACGGGCAGGCTGCTTTGCAGGAAGGAGGGCATATTCGTTGGCATATCCTCCGGCGCGGCGGCGTGGGCGGCGATAGAGCTTGCGAAGCGCCCCGAAAACGCGGGCAAGAACATAGTCGTGCTGCTTCCCGACGGCGGCTCGAAATACCTTTCCACCCCCATGTTTGAAAAATAATCGGATTATATTTTGTTTGAAGACGCTTGGGAAACTAAAGCGTCTTTTCTTATGCATCCAAAAATCTTAACAAATTATTAACGTTTTGGCCATGGGGTTGATTTTGGGGGATGAGTCGGTTATAATATATATGTAGAGATTTCACCCTTGGGGGACGCTTATGAAAGAGAGCTTTTTCAGGACCGCGATGCTCCTCGGCGAAGACGCGGAGGGCATATTGTCAGGCGCGCACGCCGTCGTTTTCGGCGTGGGCGGAGTCGGCGGTCACGCCTGTGAGGCGCTTGCCCGCTGCGGGCTGGGAAGGCTTACGATAGTCGACAGCGCGCGCGTCAAGGCAAGCAACCTTAACCGCCAGATCTGCGCTAAAAAGAGCACGATCGGCATGCTCAAGGTGGACGCCATGAAGGCAGAGCTTGAGGAGGTCTCCGACTGCTCGGTCACGCCCGTCGCGGGGTTCGTGACGGCGGAAAACGCCGCCGCGCTCATACCGGACGACGCGGATATCGTCATCGACGCGGTCGACAACGTTACGGCGAAGCTTGCGCTCATCGCCGAATGCGGAAGAAGAAGCATCCCCGTGCTCTCATCGATGGGCGCGGGCAATCGGCTCGATCCGACTCTCGTTCGGGCGGGCGATATCTACAAGACCTCGACTGACCCGCTCGCAAGGGTCATGAGGCGCGAACTCAAAAAGCGGGGCGTGAAGAAGCTTACCGTCGTCTGGTCGGCGGAAGAGCCCGTCACCCCCGTCATTGCCGCTCCGGACCCCGAAATGCGGCGGTCCACTCCCGGCTCGGTGCCGTTCGTCCCGTCCGTTTTCGGGATAACGCTCGCGCGGGAAGCGGTAAAGATCATACTCGAAAAAGGAAGAAAAACGATATGAGCGAAAATCACTCCAGATCAGGAAAGGCGAAGAAGCTCCTCGTGCTGCTTCTTGCGGCGGCGATGGCGATCTCCCTCTGCCTGCCGGCGGCGGCGCTGCCCGGCGCGAAAAAGGCGGAGCCCGAGGACGCGAGCCGGTACGTGGAGCACAAGGGGTTCTACCGCCCCGTCCATTACGGCATGAAGGAGATGGATCCGAAGGTCATCACTCCCCCCTCTCCCGACGGGGATTTCACTTTCATGCGCGTGCTGATCTCCACGGGAAAGTACGCGACGCATACGGATCTTGACCTGTGCTCGGACTACTACCTCACGAACGGCGTGCATCTTTCGGGCACGGCTGCGGAGCCGCATCCCATCAGGGTCGTGGCGACCGCAAGCTCCGTAACGCTGATCGATCTTGCGACCGACGAGGAGGTCGTCACCGCCCCCTCGATAGAGCTCAAGCGCGTGAACGTCAACTATACGGCGGGCTGGGCGAAGCTCACCTATTCCGAGAACTCCATGTCGCTCAACAAGATGTATCTCGGCGACTTCCGTTTCTACTCCGATTCGGGCGTCATCCGCATGGTCAACCGCCTGCACATGGTCTACTATATCTACGGCGTCGTTGGGTACGAGCTTTCGGAGACCTGCCCCGCGGAAACGCTCCGCGTGATGGCGCTTGCCTCCAAATCGCACGCGCTGTATTTCATCGATTCCCACGCCGATTACGACGAGGAGGACGGTTGGGAGAGCCTGCTTTACCAGGGCTACCGCGGCTTCAACATGAGCAAGATCGCCACTCTGCCGTTCTGCTGCGAAGCGATCGGCAAAGCCATGACCTGCAACAACAGCTTTAAGCCCATCTACTGGACCAACTCCAACGGCGGCGAGACCGCGCTGCCCTCCATCGTTTTCGGGAGCGGGCTTTCCATAGTTGACGAGGGTTACGACGGCAGGTTCGACGAGCTTGAGTTCGAGTACGAGCTCAACGTATCCGAGTTCATCAATTTCACGGAGGACGGCGGATGCGACAACAGCCGGTTCCTCGACTTTGTGCTTTTGAAGATCCGTCAGCAGGAGGGAGTCGACACGACCGAGGTCGTTTCGATCGACGAGGTGTACACCTACGAGCCCTTCCCCGGCACCGTGCGCGATATGCGAAAGCTGCACGTGACCGCAACGGTAAAGGTCCCCGGCGAACCGATCGTCGATCCCGAGGATCCCGAGGCGGAGCCCGAGGAGACCTTCGTTGACGAGACCTACTCCTTTGAATGCGCGTCCTTCGATCTTAAGAACGTAAACCTTACCGATATCGACGGCAGCGGCGACAGCTACTCCGGCTACAAGCACGTGTTCAAAAGGAATATGTACCTTATCTGGGGGCGCGAGACCGAGGACGGCGGCTACAAGCTCATCTATTCGCGGCACGGCCACGGCATAGGGCTTTCGGCGTCCGGCGCGATAGTCATGGCGAAAAACTACGGCTGGCTTTACACCGATATAATCGGCTTCTACTTCCCGGGCTTCGATATCGTGGACGTACTTGAGGATGATCCGAACGATACCGACCCGACCGTTATAATGTACGAGGTGCTTGCTTACGGCGTCTGCCGCACGGAGGGCGCGGAGCTGCTCGGCGGAGTTTCCGATCTGTACCCGTACCCCTGCATCGGGCACGTGGGTCTGGGCGAGCACGTTGACATACTCGGCGTGACCGATTCCTGCTGGTACTGGGTATTCTGGAACGGGTGCGAGGGGTACCTTAAATTCGAAGACGTTCAGCTCACCATGTTCCCTTCCCCGCACAACGGCGTATTCACGCTTGTCGACGGGGAGACGAAATCGAACGCCAATTTGAGATCCGAACCGGGCATACGCTCGGGCAACGTGATAGTGTATCTTTCCAAGAACACGCAGTTCACCGCGTGGACGCATATAGGCAAATGGTATTACATAAAGACCGAGAACGGCTACGAGGGGTTCATAAGCTCCGTCGTGGTCAATTTCTCCGAGCCGTATGAATACACCGGTCAGGCGAGCCTTATGATAAAGCAGTATCCCATCGGATGGCTCTTATGGAAACAGGTCCCGAATAGCAAGCTGCCGCCTTACAGGACGGCGCCGTGAAAAAGGGCGATGAGATGATAAAGCGCATTTCGGCGGCATTCCTTGCCGCCATATTCTGTATATGTCTGCTTGCGGGCTGTTCCAAAAAAGGCACGGCCCCCGCTGAAACGCCGGCGGCTCATGTGACGGAGGCGCCGACCGCCGCTCCCACTCCGGAGCCGACGGAGGAGCCGATCGAGTCGGCGATACTCCGCTATATCGGCGGCATGACCGACGCGGAAAAGATAGGCGAGCTCGTGATGTTCGGCTGCGGCGGCAAGACCGAGCCGGATCCCGGGTTCATCGCCTTTTTGAGCGAGCACCCCGTCGGCGGGCTGTTCATCGGAACGGAAAACATCGACAAAAACGACGGGAGCGGCGGCTTCGATTCGGTCAAAAGGCTGATCGCCGCCATAGAGGAAAGCTGTCCTTCAAAGACGGGCAGGCTCTATTCCGCCGACGTTGAGGGCGGCGGCGTGGTAAGGTTCGGCTGGGAGCCCGCTATAAAGGCGCCCTACTATCTGAACGGACCGGACGAAGCCCTGCCGCTGTTCACGGATATAGGCAAAAAGCTTGTCGATACGGGCATTAACACGGACCTTGCGCCGGTGTTCGATATTTCGGAGGACCCGCTTTCGACGTTCCTCGGGACGAGGATCATTTCCTCCGACTTAAACGAAGTCGCCTCGACGGGCGGCGCGATGATCGCCGGTCTGCACGCGGGCGGGTGCATCGCCTGCGCGAAGCATTTCCCCGGGCACGGCGCGACGGAGGAGGATTCGCACGATCATACCCCTGTCGTCAAAAAGAGCGCTGAAGCGCTTTACGCGTACGATCTTGCGGCGTTCAGGGCGGCGATCGACGCGGGCGCCGATATGATCATGGCGGCGCACATAAGCTACCCCGCGCTTGATGAAAACGATATCGCAAGCATGTCAAAGCCCATCATAACCGGCATACTTCGCGGCGAATTGGGCTTTGACGGCGTGGTGATAACCGACGCGATGGGCATGGGCGGGCTGGTCTCGCGCTATACCCTTGAGGAGGCGGCGGTGAGATTCATACTCGCAGGGGGCGATATCGTGCTCTGCGGAAACGATCCGGTCTCAAGCGGAGAGATAAGCACGGAAAGGCTTGACGAAAGCGTCTGCCGCGTGCTTTTACTCAAATACAGATACGGGATTTTCGAGCCATGAAGAAGAAAACTGTCATAATTATACTTGCCGTCGTCGTACTGCTCCACGTTTTATTAGCGGCGTTTTTGCCGACGCCCATCGTTTACGGGGCGCTTTTCTCCCGCTATGACGCGGACGCGGGCAGGACCGATCTTCCCCGTGAAAAGACTGAGTTTGCAAGCGGCAGGAACATGCTCACCGGCTACCATTACGGCGCGGGCGATGAAAAAAACGGCATACTCGTTGTGATCGTCCCCGGCTTTCACGCCGTGCAGGGGGATTACAGCTCCGTTACGGAGGCGTTTCTTAACGAAGGGTTCGACGTTTTCACATTCGATCCCACCGGCTGCGGCGAAAGCGAAGGGAGCGATCAGATCGGCTTTCCCCAGATAAGGGAGGATATCGCGGCGTGCCTTGAATGCATCGGCGAAAACGGCGGCTTCGGCTGCGAAAGCGTTTGCCTCCTCGGGCACAGCCGCGGCGGCTACGGCGTTTGCTGTATGCTGGACGACTGCGAGGGGATATCCGCGGCGGCGTCCGTCGGCGGCATCAACAGCGCCATGGAGGCGGTAACGTCAAGCTCCTCCAACGCTGTGAGCAAGGTCGGCTATCTCAATTACCCCGGCCTTTGGATATGGCAGGCGTTCCTTTTCGGCGGCGGCGCGGTGAACGACAGCGCCGTTTCCTCCATCAATTCGAGCGATACGCCCGTGCTCATACTCCAGGGCGCGGACGACGGATCGGTCACGCCCTATTCGTCCTCCGTCTACTCCCATGCGGAGGAGCTGGATGAAAGCGCACGGGTGGAGCTGATACCCGGCGGGCACGTCGATACGCTCTACACGGACGAGGGCGTGAACGCGGACACCATCGCTTTGATCGCGGAATTTTTCAGGAAAAACGCGGGTTAAGGAACGTCCGTCGGGATGAGGTTGAGCATATCCTCCTCGTTCGCGACGTTCGTGTAGACCTGCGGCACCTCGCCGACCACCACCGTTTCGCACAGCGGAACGGTGTTTTTTATCGTAACGGTCTCCGACGCGCCGGCAAGCTGTACCTTGAGAACGGCGGTGAGCGTCACGTTCACTGTGAACAGGCTTTGGTTTATGCCGGAGGATCTGAGGCTCGAACTCACGTGCGCCGTGACCGCGCCAAGCGGCTTGAAGCGCACCACCAGGGAGGGGCCTCTGCCCGAAAGGAGCGCTATCCCGCTTGCCGTGCCGAGGGAGACAGAAGCTCCCTCTATGCACGGGCCCGCGACGCGGCGCTGCGCCTCCGAAACGACGCCGGTCACTATCGCGTTGAGCTTCGCCGTGTCGGCGGTTATCACAAAGCTCTTCTCCCCCGTCTTTACGACCGAAAGGATATCCTCCGCGCCGGTCAGCGCGTCCCTTGCGGCAAGCGTCAGCTCGCGCGAGGCGGCCTCCGCCAGGCTCTCCTTCGCCGCCTCCATAATGGGCTCCCGCACGGCGCGGCTCAATACCGCTATAACGACGGCGGCAAGAGCGGCGGCCGCTGTGAGGATGAGTATGCGCGCGTCCGGCCCGGAGCGCCTTTTCCTTTTTACACACCTTGCTTCCATGCTGTAAGATATGCGGCGGACGGCAAAAACGTTCTAAATGAGCAATATGAGCTGACGGACGGCGTTGGCGGCAACGCACAGCGTCACGCCCAGCGCGGAGGGCAGAAGGAACGCCGCGAGCGTCATCCTTATGCTGCCGGTCTCCTTTCTTACCGTAAGGAGCGTCGTCATGCAGGGCGAATGGAACAGCATCAGCACGAGCACCTGGAACGCGGTGAACGCGGTCCAGCCGTTTGCCGTGAGCACCGCGGATATGCTTCCCGCGCCGCCGTAGAGCATCAGCGCGAGCGGAAGTATCAGCTCGTTTGCCGGAAGCCCCAGAAGGAACGCGGTGAGTATCACGCCGTCGACGCCCATCACGGCGCCTATCGGGTCGAGGAAGGCGACGATATGCCCCATCGCGCCGGTCCTGAGCAGCACCCATATAAGCGCCCCTGCGGGGAATGCCGCGGCGGCGGCGCGCCCAAGCACGAAGAGGGTCCTGTCGAGGAGCGAACGTATTATCACCTCGCCCACACGCGGCTTCCTGAACGGCGGGAGCTCCAGTAAGAACGAGGAGGGTTTGCACTTCAAAACCGTCCGCGAAAGGAGCTTTGAAATGCCGAGCACCGCCGCAAGGCTCATCAGTATGAACGCTGTGAGCCAGAGCGCGGCGGTAAGCGACGAAACGAAGCCGCCGCCCGCGGCGAGGAAGAGCCCGATAAGCAGCGTGAGCGCGGGAAAGCGCCCGTTGCAGGGTATGAGCGAGTTGGTGAGTATCGCGATCGTGCGCTCACGCGGGGACTCGATAATGCGGCAGCCGACGACTCCCGCGGCGTTGCAGCCGAGGCCCATGCAGCATGTCAGCGCCATTTTGCCGCAGCCGCCGCATTTCATGAAGGGACGGTCAAGGTTGAACGCTATGCGCGGCAGAAGCCCGAGATCCTCCAGAAGCGTGAACAGCGGGAAGAATATCGCCATGGGCGGAAGCATCACCGAAACCACCTTGAACAGCGTTTTCAAGCCGCCTTCCGCAAGCGCGCCTGTCACGAAGTCTGGCGCATTGGCGAGCGCACCGCGTATGATATCGAGGAGCCTGTCGAAGCCCCTTTCAAGCAGGGCGCTCGGTTTGTTTGCGCCGACCATCGTGATGAAGAACACCAGCGCGAGCAGCAACAGCATCACCGCGCCGCCGGTGAATCTGCCCGTAAGAAAACGGTCGAGCCTGAGCTGTCTTGCGCCGAATGCGTCCTTATCCCTCGTGACGGTCTTTTCCGCTATGCGCTCCGCCTCCGCCCACATGGGCTTTATCTCGGGGCGCTCCGCGGGGGTTTCCCTGCCCCGCTCCCCCGCGCGGAACACGGCGCGTTTCAGCTCCTTAAGGCCCTCGCGCTTTGCCGCGCTCGAGAGTATAACGTCGACGCCGAGCGCTTCGGAGACCGCCTCCGTATCGATCGAGATACCCTTCTTTCGCGCCTCGTCCGCCAGATTGAAGCAAACGACCGCGTTTTTTATTACGGAGAGCGTCTGGAGCGCTATGTTAAGGCTCCGCTCCGGCTGCGAGGCGTCGCACACGATCACGGCGCAGTCGATATTTGGGCTCATCAGGATATCGCGCGTTTCGACCTCCTCCGGAGAAGTCGGCTCGAGCTGATAGCAGCCGGGAAGATCGACGAGCGCGGCGCGCTTTTTGCCCATGCGCATGTGCCCCACGGCGCGGTCGACGGTCTTGCCCGTCCAGTTGCCGGTGTGGCGGTTGAGCCCGGTGAGCGCGTTGAAAACGGTGCTTTTGCCCACGTTGGGATTGCCCACGAGCGCGGCGGTGAATGCGGGAGACTTATCCCTCTTTTGACCGGGCTTTATTCCCATGCGGCGCTCCATCTGACGCGTATGCGCTCGGCGTCGCTCCGCCTTAACGCAACGACCGCGCCGCGCACGGAATACGCCGTGGGATCGCCCGACGGCGCGCTGAACAGCGCCATGATCTCGGCGCCCTCCGTTATGCCGAGCCCCTCGAGCCGGGGGCGTACCGCGCATTCGTCAACGCCCGTCACACGGCATACCCCGTACATGGGGAGCGAGGCAAGATCGTTTATCCCTTCGCCTTCCTTCCCCGCGGCATGCGGCTTTTTTCTCCGAAGCATTTTCAAGAAGCATCCCCCTCCGCAAAAGACCTTTTCGGTCTATCCTATGCTTCA
>CAMZAY010000020.1 GCA_947304365.1 uncultured Clostridia bacterium
CGTATCTACGACAAGCTGTCGGAGGAGCTCGCGCCAGAGGCGGAGGGCCTCGCAAGGCTTCTTGAGGCCGAGGAAAAGCCCGGCGGCGATACCGCGCTCGCGTGTCTGCTCGGCGGATACATGGAGTCAAGACGCAAGATGCGCCTCGCCGAAAGGGAGGGGAAGCTCGCATTCTCCGATCTTAAGGAGGCGATGGACGAGACCGCGCGCCTGTTAAAGCTCTGCGGCGTGGAGGCCGGGACCGAGTACAGGGGCGAGGGCAGTCTTGATGCAAAGGTGATACTCGACTCCTTCGCGTTTTTCGAGGAGATCGCCGCGTCCGCGCCCGGCAAGGTCAGGCGGATCGAAACGGACGTAAACTGCGGCTCCGACCATATCACGATGAAGATAGTAATGGAACCGCCCGTTTCATCGGGGCTGTTCCTTGTGAAAAAGAGGGGGCTCTCCGTCAATTCCTCGCAGGAGGGCGAACGCCTTACCATGAACGTTAGGATATGGAAGGGCGGTGAGAAGGTATGACGCAGTATCTTTCGCTTTCCCAGATCCCGCGCGGGCTCTTTGCCGCGGCGTTCACGCTTATCGCATTGGCGTTCGCCGCCGCGTTCATGCTCCGTCTGCGCGGCAAAAAGGCGTGGAAGGCGGCGCTCATCGTTCCGTTTGCCGCCGCCGCGCTCGTCGTATGGTACGCGCTCATAGCGATAAACTCCGCCGCCGCAAAGGGGGAGGAGACGGTCGGCCTCGTCCGCTTCGTAGGCTCGCTCCCGTGGCTCGCCGTATTGGGCGCCGGCGTCGTGCTGCTTGCCGCCGCCGCGTTCCTGTTAAGGCTCGCCGTCTCCGCTTTCACGGGGCGCGCAGGCGAATACGCCGTGCTCGAGGGGCTCGATTCCCTTGACGTGGGCGTTTGCTTCTGCCGCGAGGACGGGGAGGTGCGCGTTATGAACCGCGCCATGGAGGAGCTTTGTTACGAGCTGTTCGATCACGTCCCCATCAACGGGTATTCGCTTTTGAAGCTGCTCGCCTCCCGCGAGGACGACGACGGGCTGATCCGTTTGAAGGACGGCAGGATCGTCACCGCCAACACCGACGAACCGGAGAGGAAGGCCGTTAGCTGCATCATCGCAAGGGAGGTCTCGGAGGAGTATGAACTGAACGAGTCCGTCGACCGCGCCGATTCGGAGCTCGAAAGCCTTACCGCCGCGCTCGAAAAGACCGGAGCGGAGGCGGTGATGTTCGTGACCTCGTCCCGTGCGCTCGCATCCCGCGAGGGAGCGTACGAGGCGCTTTCGGAGGCGCTCTGCCTGTGCGAAGGAGCCGTCGGCCGGGACGAGGATAAGAAAGCCGCCGCAAATGAGGCGCTCTCCGCCGCGCTCGCGCTGTTCGAAACGGCGGATGCAGGCGGCGCGTGCGGGTTCGCCCAAAGCATGAAGGAGACCGCGTCAAGGCTCGGCCTCGAGTTCGATATGAAGGGGGATCTCCCCGCGAGCCGCGTCCTTAGGGACGCCGCGCTCGACGCCGCCTCGGGATATCTGACGCAGGCGCTCAAATACGCCCCGGACGAGAGCCATACCATGGAGATCCGCGAAGGCACCTGGGTGTACGAGATCGTGTTCTCCACCCCCGCAAGGCTCCCCGCCGCCGCGGTCGGCGCAATGGACCTTGACTCAGTTGCTCAAAGGGCGGGCGGCACGCTTACGGTAAGCGGCGAGAACGGCACGGAGCTGTTCCTCCGTTTCCGCCTGAACAGAACGGCAAAATGAAATAATAATGAAAAAGAGGCGGTTCCGAACGGAACCGCCTTTTGTCATAATTATTCATGCAAGCTCTATCGCCTGTTCGACGTCGCTCCACGAGCTGACGCGCGTAATGCCCTCTTCATTGAGCGACGTGTTCCACGGGGCGGTGAAGAGTATCGCCCGGGCGACGTCCTTCGAGGCGATAAGGTTGGCGGCGTTATCGTCTATCATTACGTCTATGCCGAGCCTTTCGCAGGCGCGCCGCTTATCCTCCGCCGCGTATTCGTGGCGGCAGAATACTATCCTGTCGTAGCCAATGCCGTTCTTTTTGAGCCAGCGGCGCAGCACCCCGCGGAAAAACAGCGAGATAGGCCCGCGGCCGACCGTCAGCGCGCGGCCGGTGATTATGAACACGCGGTGCCCCTCGCTCAAAAAGCGCGAGATCACCTCCGCGCAGCCGTCCGTGCAGGGCTGACGGAACAGATATTTCGACCCGCACGCCCACCAGAATTTCCTGCGCTGCTTGTCCGTGCAGAGGAACATCTCCTCGATGCTCTTGGCGTCGGGATCGACAGGATCCATATCAAATTGTTCGGAGAAGTACTTTGTGCCGGAATCGCGCAGGAACCTGCCAAGGTCCGAAAGCACGCCGTCCACGTCCACGCCGATATTCATAGGCTTTTCCTTTCGGGTACGCTTCCGTGTTTATTCTAATATCATTTTCGCTCCGTGTCAAGCATATGCGCGGGCAACATATATTTTCGGACTCCGCGCCGCCTCCGGTTGACAAAACCGCCAAACGGGAATAAAATATAAATCGCTTAATAATCAATCGCTTAACAAATCTGTTTTGAGAAAGGAGAGCCATGGATAAGAACTGCCGCGTGGGGGGCAAGCTCCACAGGATAGATCTTCTGATGCGCTATCATTTAAGGGCGCAGGAGAAGGGGCTGATACCCCCCTCCCAGATGAGGATGCTCGAATTTATAGAAAGGAACGAGGGCTGCACCCAAACGGAGGTCGCTCAGAACATGCAGGTGACGCCCGCTTCCGTCGCGCAGAGTTTAAAGCGCATGGAGGCCTCCGGCTTTATCGAGAGGGACGCCTGCAAGGGGAACCTCCGCGCGAACAGCCTCAGGATAACCGAAGCGGGGATCGGCGCGGCGCGCAACTGCCGCCTTGTCTTCGACGGGCTGGAGGAAAGCATGTTCGCGGGCTTTTCCGATGAGGAGAAGGAGCTTACGAACGGGCTTCTTGACCGGCTCATAGCAAACCTTGAATCCGCCGATACGGGCGATATGAACAATATGGAGCTTTCGGATCTGCTTTGCCGCCGCGGCTCGGAAAGGGGCGAAAGATGATAAAAAAACTTCTTCCCGCCGTCCGCGGATATGAAAAGCAGACGGTCGGCGCGTCGTTCATGATAATACTGGAGGGCGTGCTCGAGATAATGATACCGTTCTTTATGACAAAGCTCATAAACGACGGCATCGACGTGCCGGAGCCGAGCCTCCGCGTGATACTCACGTACGGCGGGCTGATGCTCCTCATGGCTGTGTTCGCGCTGATCACCGGCGCGCTCTGCGCACGCTTTGCGGCGGTCGCCGGAACGGGCTTCGCGGCGAACCTCAGGAACATGCTGTTCTGCAAGGTGCAGGATTTTTCCTTTGCGAACGTTGATAAATTCTCCACGGCGAGCATAGTGACGAGGCTCACTACCGACGTTACGAATATCCAGAACCTTTTCACCATGCTGATAAGGATGACCGTAAGGAACTTTATCATCATGATCACGGCGTTCTGCTTCGCCGTGGCGGTCAACCCCAGACTGTCGCTCGTATTCGCGGTGACGATACCGCTCCTTGCCGGCATAATGCTGTTCATAATGCTCAAGGCGCATCCGTTCTTTGAAAAGATGCTCAACAAGATGGACATGATGAACGCCCGCGTACAGGAGAACCTTATCGCCATCCGCGTGGTAAAGGCGTTCGTCAAGGGCGACGACGAAACGGTCGGCTTCAACGAGTCGGCTACCGCGCTGCGGAGCGCCCAGCGCGCCGCGGAGCGCATAGTCATATGGAACAACCCCGTGTCGCAGCTTCTGTTCTACGGCGCGATAATCGCCGTCTGCTTCTTCGGCGGCAAGCTGATCGTCGCCGGAAATATGCGCGTCGGCGATCTTTCGGGCTTCCTCGCGTATATCGGGCAGATACTCTCGAGCGTAATGATGCTCTCGATGGTGTTCATCAGCTTCATCATCACAAGGGCTTCGCAGAAGCGTATCTCCGAGCTGCTTGACGAGAAGATCGACATAAACGACGACGACGCGGATCCCTCCCTCAAGGTGGAGGACGGCAGCGTCGAATTCAGGGACGTCGATTTCTCGTACAGCAAGAACCCCGATAACCTTACCCTCGAAAACGTGAACTTCAAGGTCAGTTCGGGCGAAACGATCGGCATTATCGGCGGAACGGGCTCGGCGAAGACGACGCTCGTGCAGCTCATACCGAGGCTTTACGAGGTGCTCGACGGGCAGGTGCTCGTCGGCGGGCGCGACGTAAGGGAGTATAAGCTCCATACGCTTCGCGACAGCGTGGCGATGGTGCTGCAGACCAACCTGCTTTTCAGCGGCACCATCGAGGAAAACCTCAAGTGGGGCAACGAAAACGCCTCCATGGAGGAGATCGAAGCCGCCTGCCGCGCCGCCTGCGCACACGACTTTATAATGAGCTTTCCCGAAGGGTACAAGACCGACCTCGGACAGGGCGGCGTAAACGTATCCGGCGGACAGAAGCAGAGGCTCTGTATCGCGAGGGCGCTTTTGAAGAGCCCGAAGGTCGTCATACTCGACGACTCCACCTCCGCCTGCGATACCGCGACCGACGCCTCGATAAGGAAGGCGCTGCGTACTGAGCTCAAAGGGACGACGACATTCATAATCGCCCAGCGCATAGCCTCCGTAATGGACGCCGACCGCGTCATGGTCATGGACGACGGAAAGCTCGTCGCGTTCGATACGCCCGAGAACCTCTACAACAACAACCGGATCTATCGCGAGGTCTATGATTCCCAGATGAAGGGAGGCGACGAAGAATGAGCGCAGCACCCAAAGCATCCGAAAGAGTAGCGCGCGGTCCCGCGGGAAGGGGCGGCCCCAAATTCGCCAAGCCAAAGAACGCAAAAAGGACTTTCCTTCGTCTGCTCAAATATTTCAGACCCTATATAATCACACTCATAATCGTAACGGCGTGCATAATACTTGCCGCGGAGGCGAACGTGTACGGCACGGCGCTTTTAAGGCCGCTCGTCGACGATTACATACAGCCCATGGTGGACAACGGCGCAACGCCCGAGCGCTGGGCTGCGTTCACCCGCCAGATCTTAAAAATGGCGATAGTCTACATTATCGGCATAATTGCGATATTCGTCCGCGCAAGGCTGATGGTCAACGTCTCGACGGGCGTGCTTCTCGATCTTCGCAAGGAGATGTTCAAGAAGATGCAGAAGCTGCCCATCAAGTATTTCGACACCCACACCCACGGCGAGATAATGAGCCGCTATACCAACGATATCGACTCCATGAGGGAGATGGTCGGCCAGAGCATACCCGAGCTTATCAACAGCATTTTCAGGGTAACGAGCGTGTTCGTGATGATGGTCATACTCAGCCCCGCGCTCACGGTGATAACGGTCATTATGCTCGTGCTCATGATACTCGTCGTAAAGGCGCTCGGCAAACGCTCCGGCGCGTTCTACAAAAAGCGTCAGGCGGCGCTCGGTACGGCGAACGGCTATATCGAGGAGATGACCGAAGGACAGAAGGTCGTAAAGGTATTCTGCCGCGAGGAACGCATCAACGGCGATTTCGCAAAGCTCAACGATAATCTTCGCAAGGCGGAGGCGGGAGCGAACACCTGGGCGAGCATACTCATGCCCATAATGGGCAATCTGAGCTACATCCAGTACGCGATCACCGCGCTCGTCGGCACGCTGATGGCGGTGGCGCTCCTTAAGGGCAATTATCCCGCGTTCATAACGCTCTCCGTCGGCAGTCTCATCACCTTCCTCCAGTACACGAGGAACTTCGCACAGCCCATCACGATGATGAGCCAGCAGTTCAACTCGATACTCGCGGCGCTCGCCGGCGCGGAGAGGATATTCGAGCTCATCGACGAGGAGCCCGAGGAGGACGAGGGCGAGATACGTCTCGTCAACGCCCGCATTGACGAAAACGGCGAGCTTGTCGAGTGCGCCGAGCGAACCGATATCTGGGGCTGGAAGACCCCGGACGGCAGCCTCACCCGCGTGAGGGGCGACGTCCGCTTCCATGACGTCGATTTCAGCTACGACGGCAAGAAGATCGTGCTCGACGATATCAGCCTCTACGCAAAGCCCGGGCAGAAGATCGCCTTCGTCGGCTCCACCGGCGCGGGCAAGACGACCATCACGAACCTTATCAACCGCTTCTACGATATCCAGGAGGGCGTCATTACATACGACGGCTTCAATATCCGCGACATATCGAAGGACGACCTGAGGCGAAGCCTGGCGATGGTGCTTCAGGATACGCACCTGTTCACAGGGACCGTGCGCGAGAACATCCGCTTCGGCAAAAAGGACGCCTCGGACGAGGAGATCGAGCATGCGGCGAAGCTCGCGAACGCGCATTCGTTCATAATGCATCTGCCGCAGGGCTATGACACTATGATCGTCGACGACGGCGAGAACCTCTCCCAGGGACAGCGCCAGCTCATCGCGATAGCGAGGGCGGCGGTCGCCGATCCGCCCGTGCTGATACTCGACGAGGCGACGAGCTCCATCGATACCCGCACGGAGGCGCTCATCGAAAAGGGCATGGATGAGCTGATGAACGGCAGGACGGTGTTCGTAATAGCGCACAGGCTCTCGACCGTCAGGAACTCGAACGCCATAATGGTGCTCGAGAACGGCAGGATAATTGAGCGCGGCGACCATAAGGAGCTCCTTAAGCAGAAGGGCAGATATTACAAGCTCTACACCGGCGCGTTCGAATTG
Source organism: uncultured Clostridia bacterium (assembly GCA_947304365.1). GTDB lineage: Bacteria > Bacillota > Clostridia > Christensenellales > CAG-138 > UBA3857. The sequence goes on from CAMZAY010000020.1 coordinate 6,768, forward strand.
AGCTGATGGGGGAAGAAATGAACAAAAACAAGCAAAAACAAAGGAAGCGCTTCGGCTTTTGGTTCGCCGCGCTCCTTACCGTGACCGTTTTGATCATGCTCGCCCTGCTCGAGCTCAACAAGAACTCGCTCTGGGGCTTCGCGCTCGCCGCGGCGCTCATAGCGGGGTACGTGCTGCTCCGCGTAAAAAAGCTCTATAAAAAGGGCTTCCTTACGCGCCTTGCGGCGTTCGCCGGGTTCATCGCGCTGTTTGCGGGCATATTCCTATTAAGCTGGCCTCCCACAAAGGCGGTGCCCGCGGTAAGCGCCGCGCATCCCGAAAAGACGGGAATCGTAACGACCGCGTACGGCGAAGTGCGCGGTGTCAAGACGGAGGATAAGCTCGTCGAGGTATTCGCCGGCATACCCTACGCCGCGCCGCCCGTGGGCGAGCTGCGCTTTAGGGAGCCGCAGCCGCCCGAAAAATGGGAAGGCGTGCTCGAGGCGGATCATTTCGCTCCCATGAGCATGCAGCCCGTAAACCTGCCGATCTACGACTCCCTGACAAGGATCGTCGGCTATCACGATTACAAGATATCGCTGAAGGACAATTACGTGCCTCCCGTGAGCGAGGATTCGCTCTACCTCAACGTGTGGCGTCCCGCGGGGGAGCATGAGGCGCTGCCCGTGCTCGTCTACATACACGGCGGCTCGCTCCAGACCGGTCAGCCCTGGTACGGCGATTACAGCGGCGAGGGTCTTGCAAGGGAGGGCGTGATAGTCGTAAACATGGCGTACAGACTCGGCGCGTTCGGCTTCTTCGCATCGGAGGAGCTCGCGGACGAATCGCCTGACGGGACCACAGGCAATTACGGTCTGCTCGATCAGATCGCCGCGCTCGAATGGGTGCATGAAAACATCGCTTCCTTCGGCGGCGATCCCGGGAACGTGACCGTCGCCGGGGAATCGGCGGGCGCCGCCTGCGTGAGCGCGCTCTCGACCTCTCCCCTTGCGAAGGGGCTGTTCGGGCGGGTGGTGCTCGAAAGCTCCACGCTCGCCGCAAAGGAGCCGCCGCATTCGTTCAGGCTCATGAACGAGGCGCTCATAAGCGGGAAGGAGCTCATGGAGCGTTACGGCGTGAAGACCGCCGCGGAGCTTCGCGCGATCCCCGCAAAGAAGCTCGTGAACGAGGCGTATACCCAGCATCATATAACGGTCGACGGATACGCGCTTACCGAAACGCCGTACGAATCGTACCTTAACGGACGCTTCAACGAAAAGCAGATACTCCACGGCTTCAACAGCGAGGAGAGCGGCCCGTTCATACTCTTCGATCACGCGAAGCTCTCCGATTTCGAAAAGCGCGTGAGGGACGCCTTCGGCGAATACGCGGACGAGGTGCTGGCCATCTATCCCGTATCGAGCGATAAGGAAGCGGACGAAGCATGGGCGGCGATCTGGGGAGCGCTGTTCTTCGATCATTCGCACCACGCCCATGCGGAAGCCGCAAAGGCGAACGGGATAAGCGCGTACGAGTACCGCTTTTCAAAGAAGAACGGCCGTTTAGGTCCGTGGCACAGCGGCGAGCTGATCTATTTCTACGGCAATATGCCGGCTTCATCGCGCCTGTTCGGCGAAAGGGACCGTGAGCTTGCCGAGGAGATGACCTCGTACCTTCTCAATTTCGTAAAAACGGGCGACCCCAACGGGCCCGGACTTCCCGCTTGGGAGGAGGCCTCAAAAACGGGAAAGCTCCTCGAGCTCGGGGACGAGACCCGCATGACCGAGGATCCCGGATCGGCGCTTTACGCGATCATAGACAAGATGATGTGTGATTGAATCACACAATATACAAGACCTGCTGTTTTGGCGGGTCTTGTGTTGTTTTTGGCATTTGTCACTTTTTGTACAAATGTGAAAAATCTAATTATTTCCTGTCTTTTTTTGAAAATATTATTGCCTTTTGATACCAATTGTGGTAATATATACCTTGAGTATATGGCATTGTCGGCAGAGCTGTACTCTGCTATACGGCAAAACCTTATATGACAAAACGCCTTTTGCGGATCCGATCCGCAGGCACCGGTCCCATAAGGAGGGAAAATGAAAGAAAAGAAGTCTATTGCAAACAAGATCGTCTCCGCAGTCGGCATAGTCCTCTGCGTGATCTTCGGCATGATGCTCCTGTTCAACCTGACTATCATAGTCAAGGGTCTTATTAACAAAGACGTTCCGCCGTCCGTGTTCGGCATCACGCCCATGGTCGTTAAATCCGGATCAATGAGCAGCGACGTGCAGCACAGCATCTACCGCTCCGAGATCATCGACATGAGCGAGGAGCAGCTCGCTTCCATCAAAGTCGGCGATACGGTCTATACCATGGTCGGCGACCATAAGGTGGAGAATACGATCCTCAGCGTTAACGCCGCCGATTCGGAGGAACCCTTCTATCTCGTCATGCGTCCCGCAAAGGATCATATCGAGGTGGGCGATCTCATATTTTCCCGGAAGACCGATCCGGCTGACGTAAAGGTGGGCGACGTCATCTCGTTTATGGAGAACAGCTCCGTCGTAACGCATAGGGTCATCGGCGTAAATAACGAAAACGGGCAGCTCTCCTTCGCCACGAAGGGCGACGCCAACAACGCGGAGGATTCCGATCCCGTTCCCGCCGATAAGCTCGTCGGCGTGTACAAGTCCCGCATACCTGCCCTCGGCGATTTCATCTACTTCCTTCAGAAGCCCCTCGGCATGGCGCTGTTCATCGGCATCCCGGTGCTGACGTTCATCATTTACGACATCATCCGCAGGTCGCGCTCCGCCAAGAAGGAGGATAACAAGACCGAGGAGCTCGAGAAAGAGCTCGAGCGTTTAAGGGCCCTTGCCAAAGAGCAGGAGGCTAAGACCGCGGGGGAGGACCCCAAGGCGGAATGAGTATATTTCCCGTCGGGCGGCGGCCACGCGTCCCCGACGGAGGATATAATGTGAGAAAAGCTTCGATAACAAAAGCGCCATGCCACGGAGGCGCATTACCGGACGCCGGTCTCACCGTTGGGACAACGCTTTGTCCCGAGTAACTCCGGGCAGGAATTGCCCCAACTAAAAAATATTTATAGGAGGAAAAAATTCTTATGAAGAAGAATTGGACTGTGAAAGTTGCAGCTCTCATGCTGGCTCTCACCATGATCACCGCCTGCTTCGTAGGCAGCACCTTCGCTAAGTACGTCACCAAGGCGCAGGGCGAAGACAACGCTCGCGTTGCGAAGTGGGGCATCCTGCTCACCGTTGAGGGTAATGCTTTTGCGACTCAGTATGCAGCAACCGACG
>CAMZAY010000021.1 GCA_947304365.1 uncultured Clostridia bacterium
AATAGGTATAGTACATAATAATATCTCTCTGTAATTACAATGGATCATCACGTTCGGGGCTGGTGACCGTGCTACTCCACCGTAAACAAAGCACAAGTGCTATTATAACAAAGCGCACTTGTGCTGTCAAGTGAAAATATCAATATTTTACTATATATTTTTGATCTCGTAAGCCTCCACGTGCATTGTCGGATCGGATTTGGGGATGACCGTTTTGCTGGCCAGCGAAGGAGTGATGGAATACTCCTCCTCGCTGTGCTCCTCGGTCTGGGCGGTCTCGTCAAGTACGTGCCCCTCTCCGTGCTCGCCGGCATCCTCATCTCCATGAGCTTTATTACCGTCGGATTTGCACGCACGGTGAATTCGGATTCGTTCGGGCATTCCCTCACTCTCGTCAAAAGATCCTTGCGGAGCCTCAGCGCGCTCGTCTCGGCGGAGAGCACCCTGCCGGAGCCCCCGCAGTAAGGACAGGTCTGCTGAAGCGAGGCGGAGATATTGGTCCCGAGCTTCTTCCTCGTAACTTCTACGAGCCCGAGCTGCGTCATGCCGAGCACGACCGTCTTTACGCTGTCGCACCTCAATGCGTCGCCGAGCGTCGCCATAACGTCCTCGCGGTCGTGCGGATCGTCCATATCGATAAAGTCGATTATCACGATGCCGCCGATATCCCTCAGGCGGAGCTGCCTTGCTATCTCCATCGCGGCTTCCTTATTGGTCTCGACGATGGTCCTTCCGAGGCTGTAATTGCCGACGTATTTGCCGGTGTTTACGTCAATGCTCGTCAGCGCCTCGGTCTGATCGATAACGATATACGCGCCGCTCTTGAGCCACACGCGCCTTGAAAGCGCAACGTCGAGCGCCTGCTCCGCGCCGTACTTGTCGAACAGATCGAGTCCTTCGTAATATTCGACCTTGTCCTGCTGATCGGCGCTCACGAGCGAGCGGATGAGCTCGAAATGCTTTTTGTCGTTCACGACGAGCTTGACCACGTTGCCCGTGAACAGATCCCTGACGGTCCTGAAGACGAGCGAATCGTCCCTGTGGATGAGCTTCGGTGCGCGCGATTCGTTATAGCGCCTTTGGATCTCGTTCCATTCGTTCACAAGCGATACGAGGTCCTGCTTGATGATCTCCTCGTCAAGCCCCTCCGCCGCGGTGCGGACGATAACGCCGGAGCCGTGCGGCAGCACCTCTCCCACGATGTGTTTAAGGCGTTTACGCTCCTGATCGGATACGATGCGCTTGCTTATGCCGATGAATTCGACAGTCGGCAAAAACACGAGCGTCCTGCCCGGAAGCGAGATCTGCGTGCTTGCCCGCGCGCCCTTGGTGCCGATGGGCTCCTTTACGATCTGTATCATTATCTCCTGCCCGACGCGGATGATATCGCAGATCATGGAAGGCGTGAGCTTTTCATCGATCTGATCTTCCCCGAGCAGAGAACTGTCGGGCTTGATGTCGCCCGCGTAGAGGAATGCGTTTTTATCCTCCTTTATATCGACGAACGCCGCAAACATGCCCGGAAGCACGTTCTGCACCCTGCCCTTATAGATATTGCCGACGAGCCTTTCCCTGTCGCGGCGCTCTATATAGAACTCGACCGGAACGCCGTTCTCGAGCAGCATAACGCGGGTCCTGTACGGATTCACGTCCACGAGTATGGTTTTTTCCGCGTTGTCGTTCAATCGCGTTTTCATATAAGCTCCCCCCGTCCGATAGGACTATCGATCCATGAGCGCGTCCCTGTCGAGCCGTATGCTCACGCGCTCGATATCCGATATCCCCGCCTTGCCGAGCCTTTTATAATACTCCGCAAGCAGCATATCGGGGTTCAATCCGCCCTCGGCGCTCAATACTCCGCTGATGCGGAATACGGCGGCGCTGCCGTCAAGGCCGATCAATTCGAATCCCAGCGCCATGGGCCTAATATCCGTGGGCTTAATACCGCCCTTTGTCTTTTTCATTACGACGATCTCGTTGGAAAGGAGATCGCTTATCGCTTTATTGAGCTCCTCCTTAGTCACGGGCTCGGCAAACTCGACCGCCGCGCGGTATTCGGCGGAGCGCATCGCCGAGGTAAGGCTCTTTCGCGAAGTACCGAGATCGAACGCCTCCGTTATCCTCACGCCCTCAGGGAGCCACGGCGCGGTCCTTTCAATGAATTGCGCGGGCGTCATATCCTCGGTCAGGACAACGTCAAGATACTCTCCCCTGCTTGTGAACCCGACGGAAAGCGCCGTCGCAAAGGACATAAGCGGATGCGGGTTGAAGCCCTGCGAATACGCGAGCGGCAGCTTCGCCCGGCGGAAAGCCCTTTGAAACAGCCTTAACAGATCGAGGTGCGAAACGAACCTGACAGGCGCTTCCTTTGTAAAAACAACAGCCAGCCTCATTCAGTCCACCTTCTTTCCGCAAAACTCGGCGCATCTTGCGCCGAAGCAGCCGTTGCAGCCCTTGCGGCAGTCCTTGGTTATCCGCTCAGCATAGGCTTTCTCATGCTCGCGCTTGAGATAATCGAGTGAGACCACCGCGTCCATATGCTGCCACGCAAGCGGCTCGTCCAAATCTATCCTGCGGTTGGCGAACTGCTCGACGGTAAGACCGTTTTCGCCGAACGCCCTTTCCCATGCGTCCTTTTTGAAATGCTCGTCCCACGAATCGAGCCTCGCGCCGTATTCGTACGCCTTTATCAGCACGCGCGAAAGCCTCCTGTCGCCGCGCGCAAACGCCGCTTCGAGCCTGCTCGTCTCGGAGAAATGGCAGGAGAACTCCACGCCCCTTATACCCTTGAGCGCGTTCCTTAGAAGCGCCTGCCTGCGGAGCACCTCCGACACGGGTATCTGCGGCTCCCACTGGAATGGCGTGAACGGCTTGGGCACGAACGTGGACGCCGAAACGGTGCACCTTAAGCCCTTGCCGCGCAGCTCCTTCGGCATGGAGTAGAATTCGCGGCTGACCTTCCTTGCAAGCTCCGCGATGCCGAGGACGTCCTCGTCCGTTTCGGTGGGCAGACCTATCATGAAATAGAGCTTTACGCCGTGCCAGCCCGCCTCGAACGCGTCGTGCACGGAGCGAAGAAGATCCTCCTCTGTAACGCCCTTGTTGATAACGTCGCGAAGGCGCTGCGTGCCCGCCTCCGGTGCGAATGTCAAGCCGGTCTTCCTGACCTTCTGGATCTTCTCGAGATCGTCCTTAAGGAACGAGTCGATACGCAGGGAGGGAAGCGAAACGCTGACGCGGTCCTTCTCGTACCTGTCGAGTATTATGGGCACGAGCTCATGTATATGCGAATAATCGCCGCTCGAAAGGGAGAAGAGCGAGATCTCGTCATAACCGGTGCAGTCGAGCGAATCGTCCGTCTGCTTTATCACGGTGTCCATTTCCCTTTCGCGCACGGGGCGATAGATGAAGCCCGCCTGACAGAAGCGGCAGCCCCTTGTGCAGCCGCGGAATATCTCGAGCGCGACGCGGTCGTGAACGATGCTCATGTAAGGAACGACGAGCTTGCCCGTATAGACCGCCTTGTCAAGATCCATTACGACGCGCCTTTCAATAAAGGCCGGCGCGGCGGGCCAGAGCTTTTCGAGCGATTTGAAATTGCCGTCCCCGCCGTATTCGGCGTTATAGAACGAGGGAACGTACACGCCCTTTATTTTGGAGAGCCTTTCAAGCGTCCCGCGCCTGTCGGCGCCCTCTTTGACGCAGGCGGAATACTCGTCCATAAACTCGTTCATGACCTCTTCGCCGTCGCCGAATATGAGCGCGTCCATGATATCGGCGACAGGCTCGGGATTGCATACGCAGGGGCCGCCCGCGATAATAAGCGGATGCTCCTCTCCCCTGTCGGCGCTCAAAAACGGTATGCCCGCAAGATCGAGCACCGTGAGGATATTGGTATAGCACATCTCGTATAGCAGCGAGAAGCCGATCAGGTCGAATTCGCCGAGGGGCGTGTGCGTTTCGAGCGAATAGATTGGGATCCCGTTTTCGCGGAGCGCCGCCTCCATATCGAACCACGGAGCGTAGGCGCGCTCGCAGTAGGTGTCGTCCCTCTCGTTCAGCACATTATAGATGATGCGCGAGCCCAGATGGCTCATGCCTATCTCGTAAACGTCCGGGAAGCAGAGCGCGAAACGATGGCGCTTCGTCCCGTCGGGACGTGCAAGCTCCTTTACGCGCATGTTAAGCTCCCCGCCGGTATAGCGGGTCGGCTTTTCGACTTTTTTAAGTATGTTGTTCAGTTTGCTGATTTCCAATTATTCCTCCAAGCCGCGGTCACGGCAACACTTTTCATATTATTAGTATAATACAAAAGCGGCAATATGGCAACAAATAATAATTATTCGGGCGGCTGATGAATATAAAGATAACAGGCTCCGCGCCCCCGGATGGGGCAAAACGGATCACGGCGCCGTGCGCCGGGAAAGGCTTTAAATGTACAGACTGATCGAAATGGATACAAAAAGGCTTTGCGCCGTCATGCTGGCGGTTTGCTGTTTTTGCGCGTTATGCTTTCCCGTCGGGGCGGGAGCCGTCGAGGGAATGGACGAGGCCGAAGCCGTGCTTCTCGTCGACGCGTATTCCGGGCAGGTGATACTTGAAAAAAACGCCGACGAGGCGGTGGAATTCGCGGGACTTAAACGCCTGCCCGCTCTGCTTGCGGTATGCCGCGCATTCGACGAGGGAGCGATAACGCCCGATTCAGCCGTTACCGTTTCCGAAAAAGCGGCGGGGATACGCGGCGCGACGGCGTTCCTTTCGGCAAACGAGCGAATACTTGCGGACGACGTTTTGAAGGCGGCGGTAATACTTAACGCGGGCGACGCCGTATGCACGCTTGTCGAGGCGGTATTCGGGAACGAAGCCGCCGCGCTTGAAGAGATCGTCCGTCTGCTCAAGGGGCTGGGAGCAGGCTTCGTACCCGAAGAGCCTCTTGGCGGAAGCGGCCTCGTCAGCGCAAGGGATATCGCGCTGATCGGCATGGAGCTTGCAAAGAGCGAGGCGTATCTCAAATACTCGTCGATCTACCTTGACTCCATCGCTCACGAAAACGGCACGGTCACGGAATTGACAAATCCGAACAGGCTTGTAAGGCATTATTCCGGCTGTTACGGGCTTGCGACGGGGTCCGTCGGATCGAGTGATTACGCCGGCGCGTTCATCGCAAGGCGCGGGAATACGGCGTTTCTCGCCGTCGTTTCCGGTATGCGCTCCGCCGCGTCAAGAGCGAAGCTCGCTTCCGCGCTCCTCGATCACGCGTTCAGTTCGTACAGGCGGGTCGAGCTCGGCGCCGCGGGAGAGACGGTCGGAGCAGTGCTCGTTTCGGGCGGTATGCTTCCCTCCGTAGAGGCGAAGACCGCCGCGCCTGTTTCGGCGCTGGTCCCGGTCGGCGATTCCAAATTAAGCTCGTATGCCGAGCTTCCCGGTTCCGTCGCCGCGCCCGTCGAGGAAGGAGCTCTTTTGGGAACGCTGCTGATCCGAAACTCTGCGGGCGAGACCATAGGCGAGATCCCCCTCACGGCGGCAAGGAGCGTTGCCAAAACGCGGCTTGTCGATATAATCGTAAGGATATTCCGCTCGTTTATCCACGCGGAAAGATAAAAAGCTCCCGGGGAGCGGCCCTTGGGGAGCTTTCGTATAACGATGCTTCACAGCATATCGTTCGGGTTGATCTCTATCCCGCGGAAGCCGTCGACCCTGAAGCCGTCGGCAAGCTTCCACAGCGCGTTTATCGCGGACGAGGTATGCTTCGTGCGGACGAGCTTGATTATCACGGAATAGCGGTACTCGTTCCCGCGGCGTTTTATAGGAGCCGGCCCGTGGGAGATAAAAAGCACCTCCCTGTCGTTTTCCTTAAGCGCTTCTGAAAGCGCGGCGCCCGCTTTTTCGGCGAATGCGGCGGCGTTTTCAGCGGCGTGCTTTTCGTCCGCCGACTCAAAGAGCGCGCGGACGAACACCGAGAACGGCGGGAACAGCGTACGGAGCCTGTCGTCGATCTCAAGCTTATAGAACGATTTGTAATCGTGCTTTGCCGCAAGCTGTACGGCGCGGTGATTGGGCGCGTTGGTCTGTATGACGACGAGACCCTGCTTCTTTTCGCCGCCCTTCAAGGCCCTGCCCGCCCTGCCGGCGACCTGGGTCAAAAGCTGGAAGGTCCTCTCCCCGCTTCGGTAATCCGAATGGAACAGCGACGCATCCGCGTAGACCACGCCGACGAGCGTGACGCCGGGGATATCGAGCCCCTTTGCGACCATCTGCGTGCCGATCAGCACGTCGGCGTCCCCGCGCGTGAACGCGTCGAGGATATCCCTGTGCGAGGTCTTGCCGCCGGTGGTATCGGTGTCCATGCGAAGGCATCTGACGTTCGGGATGAGTTTTTTAAGCTGCTCCTCCACCTGCTGCGTGCCCACGCCGGAATACTTGATGTACTCCGATCCGCAGGAGGGGCACTTTTTCGGCACCCTTGCCGCATAGCCGCAGTAGTGGCAGCGCAGGGTATCGTCGAATTTATGATAGGTGAGCGCCACATCGCAGTGGGGACAGGTGAAAACGAAGCCGCACGCGCGGCACTCCCCGTGCGAGGAATAACCGCGCCGGTTCAGAAACAGTATCGCCTGCTCGCCCGATCCCACGCATTTTTTAAGGTCGTCGGCGAGCTTCCTCGAAAATATGCTGTTGTTGCCGGAAAGGAATTCGCTCCTTAAATCGACGGTCTCCACCTCCGGCATGGGGATGCCGTTGATCCTTTCGGGAAGCTCGACAAGCTTGTATGCGCCCTTCTCGGCGCGAAGATATGAAATGAGCTGCGGCGTTGCGCTGCCGAGTACGAGCTTGCCCCCTGTGAGCCTGACGCGCCTTATCGCGACCTCGTCGGTGGAGTAAGGCGGCGTGCCCTCCGCTTTATAGGTCGGCTCATGCTCCTCGTCGATCACGATGAGCTTCAGGTTTTCGATGGGGGCGAATACGGCGCTCCTCGCTCCGACGACGACGCGCGCCTTCCCGAGGCGGACCCTGCGCCACTCGTCATAACGCTCGCCCACGCTCAAATGGCTGTGCATCACGGCGACGGTATCGCCGAAGCGGCTCCTGAACCTGTCGGTGGTCTGGGGGGTAAGCGAGATCTCCGGCACGAGCACTATCGCGCCGCCGCCCTCGTCGAGAGCTTTTTGGATGGCGTTGAGATAGACCTCCGTCTTGCCGCTGCCAGTTACGCCGTGGAGCAGGAACACGTCGCCTGCGGAGCCGTTTTCGATCGAATCGACGGCCCGCTTTTGATCGGGCGTGAGCTCCGGCGGAACGTCCCTTTCGGGAGCGCCCGCAAACGGGCTCCTGAACGTAACGAAGCCGTGTTCGGTTATGACGCCCTTCTTCAAAAGCGCGGCGACCGCCGCCCCCGCGCCCGGGATGTAAGCGTTCAGGTCCGCGACCGACATGGGCGCGCCGACCTTTTCAAGAAGCTCGAACACCTCCGTCTGCTTGGGAGAACGCGGCGTGCCGTCCTTTTTGAGCATCCCGGCTTTTATCTGCCCGAAGTCGGCGCCGGGCGCGATCGAGACCGTACGGACGGTCTTTTCCTTTACCCTTGAGCCGCGAAGCTGCGCGGGAAGCATGAGCCTTAAAGCATCGCAGAGCGTGCAGTGGTACGCGCGCGCGATCCATTCGGCAAGCTCTATCTGCTCGGGCAAAAGCGCGGGATACGGTTCCATCGTGCGGATGACGCTCTTGACGGAAAAGTCCGCTTCGTACTCCTCGCAAAGCTCGATAACGAACGCCTCGGTGGGCTTGTTGGACCTCCCAAAAGGCACAAGAACCCGATGCCCTGTTCGGACGTCGAGTTCCTCGGGAACGGAATAGGTGAAGAGCCTGTCTACGTTCGAGTTCGCTATATCAACGATAAGCTTTGCAAACAAGCCTTTCACCTCGCTGTTCTGTTAGCTGTCGATCAATACTCGGAAGTCTTCCTGTATTCGTCGGGATAATGGATATCGAGCTTGCCTGCGTTAAGCTCCTCTACCGCGATGGAGACCGGCTTCTCATTGCCGATATCCTCGCCGGAGAGCATGATCTGCCTGGCGCGCCTTGCGACAGAGGTAACGAGCATATAGCGGCAGCCCGCCTTGACTTCGATCTCGTTTACCGGGGGTTGATTCATCATGGTGGTTATTCCTCCTAATACTGTTTATCAAAAATCTTCTTCAATGAGTTCATTGACAAAATCAGCGCAGTAGCCGGGCGTGAGCTTGCTCGTCTCAACGATGCGCCTGCACTGCTCTATCGCAAGCTCCAGATCGTCGTTCACGACGACGTAATCGTACTCGCCCATACGGGAAAGCTCCGATTTGGCTTCGGCAAGACGGCGCTCGATAACGGGCTGTTCCTCCGTGCCCCTTGTTTCGAGCCTGCGGCGAAGCTCCTTCATGGTGGGCGGAGCAAGCATTACGGCGACTGCCTCGGGGCAGTTCTCCTTGACCTTCATGGCGCCGTTGACGTCGATATCAAGCAGCACGTCATGACCCATGGCGATCTGCTCCTCGACGTATTTCCTGGGCGTGCCGTAATGATTGCGGCCGAAAACGTTCATGTATTCAAGGAACTCGCCTGCTTCTATCATGGCGTTGAATTCCTCGTCCGAAAGGAAGAAATACTCCCTGCCGTGTTCCTCGCCGGGTCTCGGCGCCCTTGTGGTCGCCGAAACGGAGAAGACCATGCTGCCTTCGCTGCCCTCAAGAAGCGCCTTCGCGACGGTGCCCTTGCCCACGCCGGAAGGACCCGAGATTATAAACAGAATACCCTTTTTCATGCCCGCCTCCAAATGTTATTCAAGGTTCTGCACCTGTTCTCTGATCTTTTCGATCTCCGCCTTGCCCTCGATCACGAGCGCGGTGATCTCCTTATCATTGGCCTTTGAGCCGATGGTATTGAATTCGCGGTTCATCTCCTGCACGATGAAATCCATCTTGCGGCCGACGGCAACTCCGTTTTCAAGGAGCTCCCTCGCGGCGGCGACGTGGCTCTTGAGCCTGACGAGCTCCTCGTCAATATTCGCTCTGTCGGCAAAAAGGGCGACCTCCGTGGCGAGCCTTGCGGTATCGACCTCGGTCTCGGCAAGCACGGCGGCTATCCTTTCGTTCAGCCTCGCCCTGTAATCCTGCACGACGAAGGGCGCGCGTTCCGCGATCGCAGCCCTGATGGCAAGCACGGAATCAAGCCTCGCAAGAAGATCCGCCGAGAGCCTTTCGCCCTCTATACGGCGCATACCGATCAGCTCGTCGCACGCGGCGATAAGCGCGTCGTCAGCCAAAGCTATAACGGCGTCGCGGTCCTCCTCCGCCTCAACAACGTCCACAACGTCGGGAAACCTCAGCGCGTTTACGACGGAGAGGTCGTTCCTCAAGCCGTATTTATCCGCGCACTCGCCAGCGGCGGCGAGATATGCCTCGAGCAGAGCGGGATCGACGACGACCTGCTTCGCGTCGTTCCTTGTATTGCGGTAGGTGACGAACACGTCCACATGGCCCCTCGTAAGCTTTTCGGTGAGCACGCGCCTGATCTCATCCTCAAGGAAGGAGATGTGGCGAGGCATCCTGAAGCCCAGATCGAGATAGCGGTGATTGACGCTTTTCAATTCGACGGTCATTTCCCTGCCGTCCTTCAAAACATTGGCTCTGCCAAAGCCGGTCATGCTGTTTGCCATGTGATCGTCCCCCCAATCTTTAACTTATAAATTATAGCATAAAGTTTCCGTAAATGGAAGGTTTTCAGAAAAAAAATCCGCTCATTCGATATTGTTGAGTCCGTCGTACAGCTCGTTGAAAGACTTCATCCCGCCGCATCTGCCGAAAGAGAGCTCCCGATCCTCGCCGAATTCGAACAGGAAGCACTTCGCAAGCTCCTCCACGGTCTGCTCCAGCGCGCTGAAAAACTGTGTATAGGCAAAAT
>CAMZAY010000022.1 GCA_947304365.1 uncultured Clostridia bacterium
CTGAAGAACCTTAAGAATGACTACCATATCTCCGATTCGGACTGGGCGGTTTACGTCCGCAATGCCGACGCTATGGCAAACAACTGACGAAAGGAAAAGCTCATGGATAAATACTCCGGCCTCTCCGCAAGTGAATTGATCGAAAGCATGGACCGCGAAAGAGAGGTCTATATCAGCCCGTGGCAGTTCGCCTTCTGCCTTGTTTCCTGGGCGATCTCCATCGCCGCCGTCCCCGTCGCATGCTTTTTCCCCGGCCTGCGCCTCTACCTTGCAATAGGCGTTTTCGCGCTGACTATCGGCGTCGCCGCCGCGGTGGGCATATTCAAGAACAGGTTTCCCTATAAGCTCGAGAAGCCCCGCGGCCTGCTCGAGATCGTGAACGCGATCGTCTACTATCTGTCCATACTGGTGTTCATCGTGTCGTTCTTCATTTCGATAATGAGCGGCGGCACGCCGAAGGCCATGAACGGCGGCTGGTCGATCGTCGAAGCCGGCAAGGCCGTGAAGGACATAACGTATAACGAGTACCTGTTCCTCTCCGCCGCGCGCGGGGCGATGCTCTCCCTGCTGACCCTGTTCAACTGCATGCAGCTCGGCTTCGTCCGCAAAAACATGCGCGAATAATATATTTTGCCCAAAAGCCGCTTGGGCGGCTTTTTTTGCTTTCAAGCCTTTTTATGAACGGCAAAAAGTATTTTTATTTTTGACTTTACACTGTTAACATGTTATAATATTATAGAGTTATACTTTGTCCTTTGAAAAGGTGGGGTTTCGATGACAAAGTTTCGCCGTTTGCTTCGCGAAAAGGGCTACACGGGCGAGTCGTTCGCCAAAGCCTGCGGAGTGGGCAAAAGCATCATTTATAAGTACATGTGCGGCAACCGCCCGATATCGGACAAGAATGCCGTCCGTTTCGCCGCGATCCTTAAGGTAAAGCCGGAGGATCTTATCGGAAGCTGCTCGAACCCCGATATCCTTTGATCCGACTCATGGACCGAAAAGACCGGCCCGAAAGCAATACTTTCGGGTCGGTCATTATTTATGCCTTTTCGCTTATCTTGAGAACGCCCTTCCCACCGTGTAGCCCTTCGAGCCGTAGCCGGTGAGCTTCTTCTTTACGTTCGCCAGGAATTCCTCGTTCGTTTCGGTCTTGTTCAGCATATCGATGACCTCCTCCGTAACGTCGGCGGCGCTGCCTGCGGAAAGCATACGGCGGACGAGGGTCGCGCATTCGAGCTCCTCCGGCGAAAGCAGCAGCTCGTCGCGCCGGGTTCCGGATTTGTAGATATCGACGGCGGGGAATATCCTTCTTTCGGAAAGGCGGCGGTCAAGATGCAGCTCCATATTGCCGGTGCCCTTGAATTCCTCATACACCATATCGTCCATGCGCGAGCCCGTCTCGACGAGCGCCGTCGCAATGACGGTGAGGCTGCCGCCGTTTTCGATATTCCTTGCGGCGCCGAAGAAGCGCTTGGGCTTGACGAGCGCGCCGGGATCCATGCCGCCGGAGAGTGTGCGCCCGGTCGGCGTGATGGTAAGGTTATACGCCCTTGCGAGCCTTGTGATCGAATCGAGCAGCACCACAACGTCCCTGCCCTGCTCCACCAGACGCATAGAGCGCTCGAGCACCATTTCGGCTACGCGGGTATGCCTTTCGGGCAGCTCGTCGAATGTGGAGTAGACCACCTCGCCCTTTATGCTGCGCTGCATATCGGTGACCTCCTCCGGCCTTTCGTCGATAAGGAGCACTATCAGCGTGACCTCGGGGTAATTGTTAGCAATGCCGTTCGCTATGTTTTTAAGGAGCGTCGTCTTGCCCGCCTTGGGCTGGCTGACGATCATGCCGCGCTGGCCCTTTCCGATGGGCGCCATAAGGTCTATGAGCCGTATCGCAAGCCTTTCGCTGCCCGACGCGCCCCTGGTTTCAAGCGTGAACCGCTCGTTGGGGAATATCGGCACAAGCTCCTCGAAGGGCCTTCGCTGGATGATGTCCTCCGGCGGACAGTCGTTCACGGCGGTAATGTAAAGGAGCGCCATGTACTTGTCGTTCTCGCGAGAGGGGCGGGTCTTCCCCGCGACCTTATCGCCGGTCTTCAAACGGAAGCGGCGTATCTGCGCGTTTGAAATGTAAACGTCCCTCGGCCCGGGCAGATAATTATCGCATCTTAAAAAGCCGTAGCCCTCGCCCACTATCTCAAGGATGCCCTCCGCATCCCCGCATTCGCCCGCCTCGAGCATCTCCGGCACGGCGGGGTTCGACGTGCCGTATTCGGCGTTGTAATACCGCGCGCGGGCGTCCTCGCCCTCCTGCGGGGCCTCATGCGGGCGCTCGCTCTTTTCGGGAAGATAGCTTCTGCGCTCCGGCTCCCGCACGAACCTGGGCTGGGGCTTTTCCTCCGCCGCGCGCTGCGGGCGGCGTTCATTGCGCTGCCGGTATTCCTTATACGCTGGCCGAGGCTTCTCCTCGGGAGCGGGCTCCTTCTCCTCCTCCGCAGGCGCGGGCGCGGGCTCCTTCTTTGCCTTGCTCGGCCTGCCCCTTCGGCGCGGCTCGGGTACGGAAGCGCTCGCGGGAGCCGGCGCGGGAGCCGATCCCTTTGCCTCCTCCGCTTTGGCGGCGTCCTCACAGCTCTTTATAATAAGCTCCGCAAGCTCCGCCTTACGATATTTCGTAATGGCTTTAAGGCCGACCCTGTCAGCGATCGTCCTGAGATCCTTTAGGCTCTTTTCGAGCAGCATTTCTCTTGTCATAAATTCTCCTGAAAGCGTGTCGGATGAATTGAAAAACGGATGTGAAAAAGGAAAGGAGTTAATCCTTATCACATACTAATACATTTATATGCCGTTTGTCAAGAAAAAATACGCGTCGGCATGGGATCCGGCCGCGGTGATTTTTCCGCACAGGGGCGAATACGCTTATAGAAAAGGAGGGCTCCCCCATTTCCGGGGAGAAAAAAGCGATGAACGAACTCAAGACACACGACGATCCCTGTCTTCGCATGCGCTCGCACTCGGTACACATGGAAAACAGGAGCTTTTTGACCGTGACCGGCGTTACCGACGTCGGCTGCTTCAACGAGCATGAGGTAGCGATTCAGACCGACGCAGGCGACATGAGCATAGCGGGCGAAAGCCTGCACATAACGCGCCTCGATCTTGACAACGGGCAGATCTCGATCGAGGGCGAGATAGCCGTTATCGAATACGAGGAGCCCCTGCCGAAGAAGAAGGGCTCGCTCCTTTCAAGGCTCTTTCGCTGATGCGCAGCTCGCTTCTCGAGCTTGACGTGCTCGCCGCGATGGCGCGCGCCGGGATCGCGGCGGGGCTTGCGGCATTCCTGATACGGCTGCCGGGAAAGCTCTATTTCAAACGGCTGAAGGGGAGAAGGGCGCGGCTGCCCCTTCTCGTGCTTTTCCGCGCGGCGGACGTTCTGGCGGCGCTCGTACCCGCCGCTTTGTTCGCACTGTCGCTCCTTGACGCGAACGGCGGCGAGCCACGCCTTTACGCCGTGCTGGGCTTCGCTCTTGCGGCCTGTCTTTCGTATTCGAGCGCGAGCCTGCCGTTTTGTTCCCGAACGGCGAAATAATTATGAGCGGGCAGCAAAAAACGCGGGATTCGCCGATCCCGCGTTCATATCCGTTTAATTATTTAACCGTCGTTCCGGCGGCGCCCTTCAGCGCCTCCACAGCCTTATCGAGGCTGGTGATGATCGCCCTGCGTCCGGGCTTCGACGTGACGAACTTAAGCGCCGCCTCCACCTTCGGGAGCATGGAGCCGGGCGCGAACTGCCCCTCGGCAATATAGCGCTTCGCATCCTCAACGGTGAGCACGTCGAGGTCGACCTGATCGGGCTTGTTGAAGTTGATGGATACCTTCTCGACGGCGGTGAGTATTACGAGCGCGTCCGCGTCGATATCCTCGGCAAGGCGCTCGGAAGCGAGGTCCTTGTCGATAACGGCGGCGGTGCCGATGTAGTTGCCGTTCTCATCCTTATAGACGGGGATGCCGCCGCCGCCCACGGTGATGGGCACGAAGCCGCCCGCCATGAGGCACTTAACGGCGTCAAGCTCAACGATCTCCACGGGCATGGGGCTTGCGACGACACGGCGCCAGCCGCGGCCGGCGTCCTCCTTCATAACGTAGCCGCGCTCCGCCTCGAGCGCCTTCGCCTCCTCCTCGGAATAGAAGGGACCGATGGGCTTCGACGGATTCTTGAACTTGGGATCCTCACGGTCGACGACGACCTGGGTGACGACCGTCGCCACGCGGGTATTATTGCCGCGCGCCCTTAAGACCTTCTCAAGACCCTGCTGCATATGATAGCCGATATAGCCCTGGCTCATCGCGCCGCAAACGTCGAAGGGCAGCGCGGGAGTCACGTTGTTTGCCGCCTCATTCTGGAGGACGATCCTGCCGACCTGCGGACCGTTGCCGTGCGCGAGCGCGACGGTATAACCCTGCTCGATGATATCGGCGATGTACTCCGAAGTCTTCTCAACGACCTCGAGCTGATTGGCTGCTGTCGCGGGCTTGCCCGCCTCCTGAAGAGCGTTGCCGCCCAGTGCGATGACTATCTTTTCCATATTGATCGATCATTCTCCATAATAAATATTCGCCCACAAAACGGAAACTGCGGGCACAAAAATGATTATCCCACTTTTTTTATATTTTGTCAACAAAAAACAGGCGCGGAACGGAATATATGTTTTGGTCTTGAACTTCATCCCGCCGTGTGATATCATTGGACTGTATCGGGAGGTTTTTATGGTTCAATACAAGGTAACGGGAATGAGCTGCGCCGCATGCCAGGCGCGCGTCGAAAAAGCCGTGTCGAAGGTCGAGGGCGTCGAAAGCTGCGCCGTCAGCCTGCTCACCAACTCAATGGGCGTCGAGGGTACCGCCAGTCCCGAGGCGGTCATTGCCGCCGTTAAGAAAGCGGGCTACGGAGCCTCGCTCTATTCCGGCGCGTCCGAAGAGACCAAAGCCGCCCCTGCGGGGGACCTCCTTGAAAACACCGAAACGCCCCGCCTCATAAAAAGGCTTGCAGTATCGGCGGGGTTCCTGCTGCTTCTCATGTATATCACGATGGGGCACAATATGCTCGGGTTCCCCGTTCCGAAGGTACTCGAGCATGAGCATATCGCGCTCGGCATAATACAGCTGCTGCTTGCCGCCGCGGTTATGATCGTCAATCAGAAATTCTTTACGAGCGGGTATTCCTCGCTCTTCCGCGGCGCGCCGAATATGGACACCCTCGTTTCGCTGGGCTCCACGGCGTCCTTTTCCTGGAGCGTGTACGTGCTCTTAAAGCTCTGCCGCATGGCGACCGCCGGCGCCGCCTCCGCCGATATGATGGAGGTCTATCATAACGAGCTGTATTTCGAGTCCGCAGCGATGATCCCCGCGCTAATAACCGTGGGCAAGCTCCTCGAGTCCATCTCGAAGGGCAGGACGACGAACGCCCTGAAGAGCCTTATAAAGCTTGCGCCGAAGCGCGCGATGGTGCTTCGTGACGGCGCGGAGGAGGAGATCGACGCCGACCTCGTGCGGGTTGGCGATATCTTCATCGTCAAGCCCGGCGCTTCGATACCCGTCGACGGCGAAGTCATAGAAGGCGAAAGCGCCGTTAACGAATCCGCGCTGACCGGCGAATCGATACCCGTCGACAAAAAGCCGGGCTCCTTCGTGAGCGCAGCCACGATAAACACCTCCGGCTATCTGAAATGCCGCGCGGCGAGGGTCGGCGAGGATACGACGCTGAGCAAGATAATCAAAATGGTGGAGGGCGCCGCCGCCACGAAAGCGCCCATCGCCCGCATTGCGGACAGGGTCTCCGCGGTGTTCGTGCCCGCGGTCATCTGCATTGCCGTGATCGTCGCCGCGGGCTGGCTGATCGCCGGCAAGGGCGCAAGCTTCGCTCTTGCAAGGGCGATATCGGTGCTCGTCATATCCTGTCCGTGCGCGCTCGGGCTTGCCACGCCCGTCGCGGTAATGGTCGGAAACGGCCTCGGCGCAAGGAACGGCATACTTATAAAGACAGGCGAAGCGCTTGAAAACGTCGGCAGGATCGATTCCGTCGTGCTCGACAAGACCGGCACCGTTACGGAGGGCGCGCCCAGCGTGACCGACATACTCCCCGCGGAGGGCGTAACGGAGAGCGAGCTTATTCAGCTTGCGCTGTCGCTCGAAGCAAAGAGCGAGCATCCCCTCGCCCGCGCCGTAGTCGAAAGGGCGCGGGAGCTCGGCGTCGAGCCGCTTGAGACGGGCTCCTTCCGCATACTCCCCGGCAACGGGCTCGAGGCCGTCATATCCGGCAGCCTCGTCCGCGGCGGGAACGCGCGGTTCATATCGGAGTCAAGCGAAGCAAGCCCCGTATTCGGCAGGGCGGAAGCCCTCGCGGAGGAAGGGAAAACGCCCCTCTTCTTCTCGAAGGACGGGCGCGTTTTGGGGCTTATCGCAGTTGCTGACGTTATAAAGCCCACCTCTCCCGAGGCGGTGGAGCACCTTAAAAACCTCGGCCTTGACGTCGTCATGCTCACCGGCGACAACGAAAAGACCGCCCGCGCGATAGGCAATAAGGCGGGCGTAACGGACGTTATCGCGGGCGTGCTGCCCGACGGCAAGGAAGCCGTGATCCGCTCCCTCAAGGAGCGCGGCAGGACCGCCATGGTCGGCGACGGCATCAACGACGCGCCGGCGCTCACAAGCGCCGATATAGGCGTCGCGATAGGCGCGGGCACGGACGTTGCGATAGACTCCGCCGACATAGTGCTTATGAACAGCGATCTTAACGACGTTGCCGCCGCCGTGCGCCTCGGGCGGGGCACGCTCCGGAACATAAAGGAAAACCTCTTCTGGGCGTTCTTCTACAACCTCATCTGCATACCGCTCGCCGCGGGTCTGTTCGGGCTTAAAATGAACCCGATGATCGGCGCCGCCGCAATGAGCTTATCGAGCGTAACGGTATGCCTGAACGCGCTTCGGCTGAACTTCCTGAAGATAAAGAGCCCCAAGCACGACAGGCCCGTGAGGAAGCGCCGCGTCAAGGCGGACATCCCCCTCCCCGCCGCTCCCAAAGCGAATACCGTGACCGTAAGCGTCGAGGGGATGATGTGTCATCATTGCGAGGCAAGCGTCAAGAAGGCGCTCGAAGCGCTCGATTTCGTCGATTCCGCCGAGGCGAGCTTCGAAACTGGCCGGGTCGATATCGCGCTCTCCGGCGCGTTCGACGAAGCCCGGGTAAAGCAGGCGATCGAAAACGAGGATTACGAATACCTCGGGATTTCGGAATAATAATACAGCGCGGAGCGATCACGCTCCGCGCCTTTCTTATGCTCATTCACGCCCTGTCTATCGCGCTCAGAAGCGATATCCCCGCTCGCTTCGCGAACGCCGCCGCCTTTATGAGCCCTTCGCAGGGTTCCGTCTCAACGGCCAAAACCGTGTAAAGCCTGCCGTCCGCCTGAAAGCGCTTCAGCACCTCCTGCCTGTCCGAAAGGATCAGCAGCGCGGTCTCGTCCTCATCCGGCTGTATCTCCCAAACGGGCAGGTCCTCGGGAAGCTCCGCAAGGCGAAGGAGCCTTTTCGCCTCTCCGATCACCTCGTCCCGATAGGGCGAAACGGGGATCTCCTCATCCCGGTAAAAAGCCGCGCATTTCGCGCTCTTTTCCGCGAGAGAAGCCATATCGAGCCCCGCCGCGCGGTAAACGCCGCCCATGAAGTCGGCGAAGACGCCCTCCGGCAGGAGCCGGTAAAGCTCCCTTTCGAGCGCGTCGAGCCCGCCCTTTTCCGCCGGGCGAGAGGTATCGAAGCGCAGCATCACGTTCCCGCCGTAATACGGGAGCAAAATGTACTCCTCCAACGAAAACAGCCCGTGTGAGATCACGGGCATTTTTTCGCGCAGTCTGTTTACAAGTTCGTTTACGCTTTCCATATTCACTCAAAGAACACGGGCAGGAGCTCCCTGAATTTCTCATACAGCGGGCAGGCGACGGCGCGCATATCGGGATGCGCGGCGGGCGCGGTGCGGAGCGCGAAGAAATGCCGCCACTCGCGCAAGTCCATGGTGCAGATAAATTCCGTCTTCAGCGAATTGGGCAGCACGCTCCTTGCCGTTTCCGGCGCGACGCCCATCGAGAGCATATCGAGATAGCTCCTTTCGGCGTTTGCCATGGCGTTTTCCCAAGCGGCGTATTCGGGGGTGCCCTCCGTAAGCGCGGCGGGCTTTATGAAGGTTATCTCCCCGCCGAATTTATCCTTTGAATAATTGCAGTAGCGGGTGGATTCCTGCGAATAGCTGGCGACGCGGTGGCGCACCCATTCGTGCGAAACGCCGCGGTCGCAGATCACGCGGACGCTGATCGAATAATGCTCGATGGGGCTCTCGTGCCCGCGGGCGAGCATGGAGCGGATAAGCCTTTCGGCGCTGCCCTCGCCCACCTTCTCCTCGGATTTATAGCACACCCTGCCGCAGAGCTCTATATGGCGGTAGACCTCCTCGCGGTCGACGGGGGTGATGATCTCAAAATACGGGTTTATAACTCGCATACGTTCTTCCTTTCGACGCCGTTTTCCGTCCTGACGACTATATCCTTTATGCCCGCGTTCTTGATCAGCCTTGAGCAGATCACGCAGGGCGCGGGGCTTGCCATTTCGCCGTTCTCGTCAAAGCCGGCAAGATATAGCGTGGAGCCCAGCATATCGCGCCTTGCGGCGGAGATTATGGCGTTCTGCTCCGCGTGCACGGCGACGCATTTTTCATACTGCTCGCCGTGGGGGATGTTGTTGCGCGCGCGCCAGCATTCGCCCTCGTCGCAGCAGTTGGCTTCGCCCCTTGCGGAGCCGTTGTAGCCGGTGGAAATGATCTCGTCGTTCTTGATTATGACCGCGCCGTACCTGCGCCTTAAGCAGGTGGAGCGCTGCGCGACGGCCGCCGCGATGTTGAGATAATACTCGTCTTTCGAAATGCGCTGCATAGCATCCTCCAAAAGGGTTTTTATCATTTTATCATATCCCGCGCCCCATTTCAACACAAGATTCCCTTTGCGGACATAGTATGGAAGAAAAGCCTAAAAGGAGTTCCTATGGAGATAAACGGCATAGACGTTTCGAAATGGCAGGGCGATATCGACTGGGCGCGCGTAAGGGAAAGCGGCGTCGGCTTTGCCATGATAAAGGCGATGCAGGGCTTAAAGCCCGATCCCGTATTCCGCCAAAACGCCCTCGGCGCGCTGAACGCGGGGCTTCACGCCGGCGCTTACGTTTACAGCAAGGCAGTCTCCGCGGACGCCGCCCGGCGTGAGGCGCAGGCCGCGCTGGAGCTTATCGGCGATATCGGGCTCGATTACCCCGTAGCGCTCGATTTCGAGAGCAGTCATTTCGGGAGCATGACCGAAGTCGAACGCGGCGATATCATAACGGCGTTCCTCGGCGTTATCGAGCGGGCGGGCTTTTGCCCAATGCTCTACTCGAACCGCGATTGGTTCAAAAACCTTATCCCCGCGGCGTTGCGGGACGAATACCCCGTCTGGCTCGCCTCCTGGAGAAAGAAAAAGCCCTCCCCCGGGTTCGATCTCGCCATGTGGCAGCGCGGGAAGGGCGACGTGCCGGGCATTGAAGGAAAGGTCGACCTCGATATCTGCTATTCCGCTTTCAGCCCGCGCGTCACGCTTTTCAGGCTGACGGATCCCCCCATGAGGGGGGAAGCCTTCCTTGCCATGCAGAAGGCGCTTTCCGCCGCGGGATACGGGGATGCGGACGGAAAGCCCCTCGTTCCCGACGGCGTGT
>CAMZAY010000023.1 GCA_947304365.1 uncultured Clostridia bacterium
CAAGGCGAAAAGCGCAGTAATACATCCATTATATAACACGCATTTTTACACAGAATATCGGCAACACCATAGAATATATTCATTTGCGCGTATATACTATCATTTACACGGATTCGACGAAAATGAAAAGGGCTTCGGTGAAAGCATATATGTTTCACCGAGACCCATCAGGACATATTCAATTCTTTACTTTGGATGAATGCTAACAAAGGATGAAATCAGGCAAACCCCGCGACGATAAGCTTTATTATTCACCCACAAGGCTCTGATGGTCTGCCCATAATACCATCACGCCGCAGTTGTCAACCGGTATGGATTCGATCTGCTCCCGCGTCAAAAGACCACGAGCCTCCATCATGTCGGTCTGCTCAAGGTCATATCCGTATTGCGCAAAGGAAGCTATCATATCTCCCGTAGCTTTTTCCTTTACGGAAACGATCTGATCGGTAATGCTTTCAACGTATTCGTTCCATGTCAGCTTACCGTTATTGTAGGCGGTCTCCTGCTCATCCAAATATTCATTGATGGCAGCAAGACCATAGAAAACGATCTTGACGTCAAATAAGCAACCGTCGTTTTCGGGATCCTTGATCGCTTCCTCAAGAGAAGTCCCAAGGATCCTTTCACCCACTTTCGGCTCAAATTCCTGTGTATTGCCATTTTCTCCGGTAATGACACGCCTCGAATCTTCAGTGGGAATCGACGTAATCTGTTCGGTGGGCAAAGAAGCTTCATGCGTATCTGCGGGCTTCTTTGCGATGCGAGACAAACCGAATACAGCGGCTCCGACCATCAGACATGCTGCTGCCGCATAGCCGATCCAAGCGAAGCTCCTCTTTTTCTTTTCAAATTTGTACTCGCCGGCTTTTTCGATAATGTCATCCCTGATATTGGTGATCGCATCATACATTTTTTCGTTCTTGTTCATATTACAACCCCTTTCTTATTCAGAAACACTTTCAGCTTCTTTCGCAGATCGTATAGTCTCTGCGAAACTCTTATGGGAGAAACACCTAGCTTTTCCGCCAAATCACTGACCGATTCACCATACCAATACCTTCTCGTGAACAGCGCTGCATCTTCCTCTGGAAGTCGATCCAACCAATCGCTGATAAAGTCTGCAAGCTGATTGGCAATGGCGGTATCCTCTACTCCCGTCGGTGAAGGAATACAGTCGTCGAGTTCAGCTAAAAGATCCCATGATCCCGAGCCTCGCTTAGCCGCATTCAGCGCCCGGTACCGGGAGAGCGCCTTATCGCGGACTAACCGTCCAAGGAAGGTCTTCAGATTTTTCGGGTTTTTAGGCGGAATGCTTTCCCATGCAGCAAGGAGCGTGTCGTTCACGATCTCCTCTGCATCCTCGGGCGTTCTTAAAATGTTTCTTGCCAGAGTCCTGCAGTATGCGCCGTATTTCAATTCGGTTTCTTTGATCGCCTGCTCTTCACGGGCAAGGAACGATGCTACAATCTCGGCGTCTCGCATGGGGTTCTCTTTTCCTTAAGTGCTTCTACTATATAACACGCAAAACAGGGGAAAATATCGTGAAAAAAATATATATATTATTTCTTGGTGCTCGGATATACGCTGAAAGCATATATCCGGGCTTTGCAACATGGCTTTTTCAATCGGCTTTTTACCAGACAGCTACTTTCTCTACTTTATTACACGCATTTTACATACAAATATCTGCAGGTTCAAACAATATACTTTGTTTTCATGTTCGTCATTCCTTTCGCCTTTCTTTGAGAACATCATAACAGACAGAGCTCGGTTTGACGAATGTGCGAAATGCCTATAATAAAAAATCGAGACATGG
Organism: uncultured Clostridia bacterium; assembly: GCA_947304365.1. Taxonomy (GTDB): domain Bacteria; phylum Bacillota; class Clostridia; order Christensenellales; family CAG-138; genus UBA3857. Next base: position 1,817 of record CAMZAY010000023.1, read on the forward strand.
CAACAGAACGTTGCTTGTCTCGATTTTCTTTGCCCTGTTATGCTCGGCTTTTTAATTACTTACCTCAGGAGAATGCGCCCAAGGGTGCATTCACTTAAGGAGATGCAGGTTTTCAGCCTGAAAAAAGTCAACGTATAAAAAGATATCCGGGGATAGCTCATATCCCCGGATTTTTTTATTTCGGCTGAAAACCGCGAAGCGTCTCAAAAGAGGAGATTTTTGCGCCATGCAAGGCGAAAAGCGGAAAAATACTTGGAAAGTCTTTTGAGCATTTTCAACGCAGCAGGGCGCTAAAAAGATACCTTTTGAGGCTGCATATCATTAAGTGAATGCGCCCAACACCCGCCCTTTTTCATTTTGATTATTCCTCCACCCTTTCGATATCGGCGCCGAGCGCGCGGAGCTTCTGCTCGAAATGCTCGTAGCCGCGGTCGATAAAGTGGATATTGCGGACGATGGTCGTGCCCTCCGCAGCGAGGGCCGCGACTATCAGCGCGGCGCCGGCGCGAAGATCGGTCGCCCTGACGGAGGCGCCGTAAAGCTTATCGACGCCCTCTATCGTCGCCGTCCTGCCGTTAACGTGTATCGAAGCGCCCATTCGGACGAGCTCCGGCACGTGATTGAAGCGCTCTTCGAAAATGTTTTCGACGATGTAGCTGTTGCCCTTCGCCATTGTGAGCAGCGCCATCATGGGCTGCTGAAGATCCGTCGGGAAGCCGGGATAGGGCAGCGTTTTGATATTGACCGCGCGGAGCCTGTCTCCGCCCTGGACCTGCATAAAGAACTCGGTGCCGTCGTCGCCCTCGGTAATGCGGGCGCCGCACTCCATGAGCTTTGCGGAGATCGCCTCAAGATGCGAGGGGATTATGTTGTTTATGACCACGTTGCCGTGAGTGGCGACCGCGGCGATCATGAACGTGCCCGCCTCGATCTGGTCGGGGATGATATCGTAGCTGCAGCCATGGAGCTCCTGCCTGCCGCGGATCCTTATAACGTCGGTGCCGGCGCCCTTTATCGAAGCGCCCATCATGTTGAGAAAATTGGCCACGTCGACGACGTGCGGCTCCTTGGCGGCGTTGGTGATCACGGTGGTCCCCTCCGCACGGCAGGCGGCAAGCATTATATTGATCGTAGCTCCCACGCTTGCCATATCGAGGTATATCTCCGCCCCGGTGAGCTTATCCGCGTGCGCGTAAACGATGCCGTTCTTTATCTCGACGTCGGCGCCCAGTGCGCGCATGCCCTTTATATGGAAGTCGATCGGTCGGTTGCCTATGGAACAGCCGCCGGGCAGAGCGAGCGCCGCATGCCCGTAACGCCCGAGCATAGCGCCGAGCAGATAGTACGAGGCGCGCATCTTGCTGACCATTTCGAATGTGACCTCGAAATTATCGATCTTGGTGGGATCGATCCTCATACAGCCGTTCTTGTAAAGCTCCACCTCCGCGCCCATGAGCCTCAATATCTCGGTGAGCACGTGTACGTCCTCTATAATGGGAAGATTCTCGATAACGCAGGGCTGTCCCGCGAGTATCGCCGCGGGTATTATCGCAAGCGCGGCGTTCTTTGCGCCGCTTATGGTTACCTGCCCCTCAAGGGGCTTGCCGCCGTTGATTCTGTAATATGCCATAAAACACCGCCCTTAAAAGGGCTCCTCTCGATTATTCTTTGGGTTCGGACGCGGCCCGATCAGGCTCATCCTCCCGTCAACCTTCGATACCGGCGATCGTCATTAATTTCAATGGATTATATGCCGTTCCCCGGATCCTTAACTCAAAATGCAGATGCGCGGTGAACTCGTCGCCCGCTATCGTGCCTATTATTTCCCCCGCTTCCACCCTTTGACCGATGGAAACGAATACCTCGCCCAGCTCTGCATATCTTGTGGTGACTCCGTTCTCATGCTCTATCTCGATCAAAAGCCCGTAGCCGCCCCTTTCCATAACGGAAACCACCTTGCCCCTGGCGGACGCCCTGACCTGGGTGCCCGGGGCGGCGGCGATATCTATACCGTGATGGAAGCCGCCGTCATAGGGGCCGTAAAGCGTGGTGACCTTGCCGTGCATCGGCACCCTTATGCCGAGCTCATACGCGCCGACGGGGCTGCTTCCGTAAGCGGGGCTGACCTGGAACCCCTCCGGGAACACCCTCATACCGACGCGAATATCGCCGTCGACGGGCTCCATCACAACGAATACGTCTGATACCGACGTGCTCTGCTTTACGCCGTTCCTGTAAATGACGGAATAAGTCTTGCGCTCTATGCCGTCCCTGCCGTAGATCTTGACGACGCGGATGCCCTTCGGCAGATAGCTGTCCGGAATGATCCTGTCGTTATGCGGTATCGGCGTATCCTCCACATAGGAGGCGCGGCTTATGAACACGAGCGGGGTCGTACTGCCGGTGAGGTAGGCGAACGCGGTATCGTAGCTTACGGCTTCGTCGTCCGGCGCCTCGACAAATTCGACCTTTACGCTGAGCGTTGTGACCGCGTTGACGGGCAGCCCGGCGAGATCCTTGAAATAGAGCGCGGCGTTGTTGACGAGCTCCTCCGCGGCCTCGCGGCTGGCGACGACGACCGTCTTTTTTCCCGAGACCATTATCGCGGTCTTGGAATAAGTCTGCACAGGCGGCGCCGTCGGCTCCGGAGAAGGCTCGGGAGTATCCTCCGGGACGGGCGAAGCGGCCGGTTCCAGGGTCTCGGCAGGCTCCGCCGTAGCTGCCGCCTCATGCGGCTTATCGCTCCCGGCGTCCCTTATGAGGCCGTAATAAACCATGCCGGCGGTCAAAAGCGCGAGCAGCAATATGAACGCTGTGACCTCAAGCCAGACAAGGCTCCGTTTGGGAGGCGCTTCTATTCTTTTTACGGCTTCCCTTTCTTCCATCCTGTTTTTATGCGTTAGCCGGTTTATAGCTGTCCTTCAAGCCCACGGTGCGGTTGAAAACGGGGTTTTCGTCGGTCGAATCAAGGTCCGCAGTGAAATAGCCTACGCGCATGAACTGATACGGCACGCCGGGCTCGGCTCCCTTGAGGAACGGCTCGACAAAGCCGTGTTTGACCGTGATGGAGTTGGGATCGATTGCCTCGAGGATATGCTCGGTATCGATCTCGCTCTCGGTAAAGAGCGGCTCGTAAATGCGGAACTCGGCAGGCACGGCCTCCTTCGCGGGGACCCAGTGAATGGTGCCCTTGACCTTGCGGGTGCATTCGCCGCTCCTGCTTTCGGGGTCGTACTCCGCCCTGATAAGGGTGACTCTGCCTTCTTCATCCTGCTCCCAGCCGGTGCATTTGATTATGTAAGCGCCCTTAAGACGAACTTCGCCCTCGGGCTTGAGCCTGAAGAACTTTTTGGGCGGCTCGACCATAAAGTCGTCGCGCTCGATATAAAGCTCGCGTCCGAAGGGAACGGTATGGGAGCCCTTATCCTCCGCGCCGTCGACGGGAAGGTTCTCGATCGAGATATCCTCTTCCCTGCCTTCCTCCCAATTCTCGATAACGAGCTTTACGGGATCGGTAACGGCCATAGCCCTTACGGCGTTAACGTTCAGGTTCTCCCTTACACAATGCTCCAGCATGGCGGAATCGACGACGGAATCCGCCTTGGCGACGCCCGCCCTCGCAAGGAAATCCTTTATCGCGGCGGCGGGATAGCCCCTGCGGCGCATACCGCAGAGCGTGGGCATCCTGGGGTCGTCCCAGCCGCGCACTGCGCCCGTCTCCACCATCATGCGAAGATAGCGCTTGCTCATGACCGTGTTGGTGATATTGAGCCTTGCAAACTCGATCTGGCGGGGCTTATGCTCAAACTCGCACTGTTCGACGACCCAGTTGTAAAGGGGCCTGTGCGCCTCATACTCGAGCGAGCAGAGCGAATGCGTAACGCCCTCGAGCGCGTCCTGTATGGGGTGCGCGAAATCGTACATGGGATAGATGCACCACTTGTCGCCGGTGTGGTGATGGCTGCGGTGCAGTATGCGGTACAGCGCGGGATCGCGCATGTTGATATTGGGCGAAGCCATATCGATCTTGGCGCGGAGAGTCCTTGCGCCGTCGGGGAATTCGCCGTTCTTCATGCGCTCGAACAGATCGAGGTTCTCCTCCACGGAGCGATCGCGATAGGGGCTGTTGACGCCCGGCTCGGTCAGCGTGCCGCGGTACTCCCTTATCTGATCCTTGTCAAGATCGCAGACGTAAGCGACGCCCTTCTTGATGAGCTTGACCGCAAGCTCATAACAGGTGTCGAAATAATCGCTGCCGAAGCAGAGCTTATCCCAGTTGAAGCCCATCCACTGGATGTCGTGCTTGATGGCCTCGACGTACTCGACGTCCTCCTTGACGGGGTTGGTATCGTCAAAGCGAAGGTTGCAGGTGCCGCCGAATTTCTCCGCCATGGAGAAATCGACCCACATCGCCTTTACGTGACCGATGTGCAGATAGCCGTTCGGCTCGGGCGGGAAACGGGTCTTGACGATGGGGTAATTCCTGTACATAAATCTACATTGTAAATTATCCACAAATATCGGTGGTCTGTCAAGTCCGATTTGAATAATTCCTCATTTTTGTGCCGATTCGTTTCCATTTCGCTATATACAAAACGGCAAAAAGGTGATATAATCCCGATATATCCAAAGTGGAGGTGTAAACATGATCTGTCCGAATTGCGGTCATACCGCCAAAGATAACGACCGTTTCTGCATCAAATGCGGTTCCCTTTTAAAGAAGCCGGAGCCCGAGCCCATTGAAGAGCCCGCGCCCGTTGAGGCTGCGGAAGCAGTCGAGACCGTTTGCGAAGAGGCCGCCGAAGCTGTCGAGGCCGTTCCCGAGGAGGCCGCCGAAGCTGTCGAGGCCGTTTGCGAAGAAGCTGCCGCTGCGCCCGAAAAGGCGCTCGATGAGTTCGGTATCGAACCTGCCGACCCCTGCGCCGTGGAACCCGCCCCCGTTGAAGAGCCTGCTCCCGTTGCGGAGCCCGCGCCCGTTGAAGAGCCCGCTCCCGTTCGCGAGGAATATGTCGCCGAGCCCGAGCCCGTCGTTATCCCTCCCGTGAAGGAAGCGCCCGCAGAGAATAAGAGCGTGCTCGACAAGCCGCTTTCCGTTTGGGGCTATCTCTGGAGGATCGTGCTCTTTGCGATACCGATCTTCAACATAATCCCCCTGTTCACGATGGCGTTCTCCTCCGGCATCAACAAGAACAGCAAGCATTTCGCTTCCGCCGTGCTGATCATTATGATCATCGGCATGCTGATCTGCATCGGCATTCTTATCGCCGCTCTTGCGATAAGCGATCCCACCAGCATCCGCGACACGCTGACGAGGATATTTACCTGATCGGATGAAAAGAAAGAGGCTTCCGGGGCATTTGCCCGGAAGCCCTTTATTATGCTTTTTCAGAACTCCGCCTCGACGCCCGTCCATATCTTGAACGCGCGAAGCGCCTGCATTTTAAGCATGCTCTCCCCCGTCAGCAGGAGGACGCCCCTCTTTTTTGCCTCGAGCGCAAGGGCTGTCTCGCGCCCGTTCACGTACACCATATCGAACACGACGGACGGCGCGAGGCTGTCGAGTAACCCCGTGTACGCGAATTCCTCATGCCCGTCCATGCCGAGAGGAGATGCGTTGATGAAAAGATCCGCATGCCCGCCCGGATCGGAAACGAGGCGCTCCGGAAAAGGCGTACTGTCCTTCGGCATCCTTGCAAGCAAGCGGACGTTCGCGCCTCTTTTTTTAAGCGAACACGCCGCGGAGAGCGCGGCCCCTCCCCTGCCGAGTATCGCAGCCTCTGCGCCGCAGACGGAGACGCCGGCCGTAAAAAGCGCGTCGCAAAGCCCTTCGCCGTCGGTATTGTGCCCTATGAGGCGGCCGTCCCTGAGCTCCGCGATATTCACGGCTCCACAGGCGGAAGCGCTCTCGTCGAGCGAATCGAGATACGGTATTATCGCCCTTTTGAGCGGCATTGTGACGGCAAATCCCGAAAGACCTTTCGTTTTGGTTTTAAGCTCCTTAATTTCGCCGACGCCCATGCGAAGCATTCCGAACTCCGCGTCCATCCCGTATTTTTCAAACAGGGCGTTATAAAGCTCGGGCGAGCGGCTGTGCGCTATGGGATCCCCCAGTACGGCGTAATGCTTCATAAAACGACGCTCCTTAAAATCTTCTTTTTGATTATACCACAAAACGCGCCGATATGGTATAATGGGAAAAAAAAGGAGGCAAACCGTGAGGATACTTGTATTGAACGGACCGAATCTCGATATGACGGGAAAACGCGAGCCCGAGGTTTACGGCACGAGGAGCCTTGAGGATATCATCCGCGCCCTTGAGGCGCACGCTGCGGAGCACGGCGCTTCCGTCGAGCACATACAGACCAATTATGAGGGCAGGCTGATAGACGAGCTCCACGCCTCGGGAGACGCGTTCGACGGCGTGCTGATAAATCCCGGCGCGCTCACCCATTACTCCTACGCCCTGCGCGACGCCATCGCCTGCACCCCCGTCCCCGTGGGCGAGGTGCACATGAGCGATATAACAAAGCGGGAGCCCTTCCGCGCGGTCGACGTGATCGAGGACGTCTGTGCGTTCCGCGTGATGGGCATGGGAGCCAAAAGCTATACCGTCGGGCTCGACAAACTGATCGAAACGATAGAAAAAACGAAATAACGGCGCATATCAAGCCGCAAAAAACCGGCTCTTCGCATGACAAAAGGCCATCCCTTTCGGGATGGCCTTTGGCTTTTAAAGACAGTCCGTCGATCAGTCTTCCTTCTTGCGGAAGATGACAACGCCGGCACCGGTCGCAATGGCAAGTACGCCAAGGCCGGCAAGGCTGACAGCACCGGTCACAGGGGGATTCGGGCCAACGGAGCCGGGAGTTACGATACCGTTCGTTGCGGTGAACGGGATGGGCTCGGCATTGGCGGCGCCAACGGGCATGTAACCGAACTCGGAAACAACTACCTCGATGACGGTGGGCTCGGTGAACTTATCGGATACCTTGAACTTGAGGTTGGCGATGACGCCCTCGGCAGTCATACCGTCGGTGGGCATTACAACACCAAGACGGATGGAACCGGGAACGGTCTCGGTATCAACGACGATGATGGCATCCTCGACGGAGTTGAGGACCTCACCGTTCTCGAAGCCGATCAGGGTGAGAACAGCGGGATCGTAGTTGAGAGCAACGTTGAGGAGATGCGCCTCGTAATCACCGGAAATGGTGAAGGGCAGGGTGATCTCGGAACCGGGAGCAACGTTCTCCTTGCTGCCCATTACGAACTCAACGGGAGTGGGAACAACAGGCTCGGCGGGGGTGATGATACCATCGACAAGCTCGCACTCGAGGGGCTCGGCATTGGCGGCGTCAACGGGCATATAACCGAACTCGTTGATCGTCATGGCAACGGTGGTGGGCTCCGCGAAATCATCAGCGGTCTTGAAGGTGAGGTTCATGAGAACGCCTTCGCCGGTCATGGGATCCTCAGCGCAGACAACGCCGATGTAGATCTTGCCGGGAGTCTCGGTATCAACGCTGGTGAAAGCGCCTTCGATACCGGTGATGAACTCGCCAAGCTCAGCATCAACAAGGGTCAGAACGTCGGCATCGTAATCGATGACGGCATTGAGGATATGGGCTTCGTCATTGAAGACCGCCTCAACGGGAACAGTCACCTCGTCGCCGGGCTTAACGTTGTCCTTGCTGCCGATGGTGATCTGGTTGCCCTCTACGGGTTCGGGCTCGGTGGGTTCGGGCTCGGTGGGTTCGGGCTCGGTGGGTTCGGGCTCGGTGGGTTCGGGC
>CAMZAY010000024.1 GCA_947304365.1 uncultured Clostridia bacterium
GACCCCCGATAAGCACCTGCAGTACGAGCTGCCGATATTCGTTCCCGGCAGCGCCGAGTTCATGATGATGCAGGACAGGCTGACGGACGAGTTCCCGCAGCTTGCGACCTTCTTCAACCTGATGACGCAGATACCCCTCGCGGGGATCACACAGCTCGTGCCGCCCGGCGGCGCGGGCATAGGCATGCACGTTATCCCCGTTGAAAAGGCCATTTCCGCCGAGAGCAAAAGCGTGCCCGTCGAGCATATCTCCCGCTGGCTCGATATGTACGATAAATTCGGCATTTCGGAATGCTCCTGCCGCAAGCAGCAGACCATGCGCGGTGAAGGCTCCGGCGAGATACGCGGCGATTACTGCATAGGCGTGGGCGACATGGCGGAATACATGGACGACCGCGGCATCGGGCATTACGTAACCAAGGAAGAGGTGCTTGAGATACTCGAACGCGCCGAGCGCCACGGCTACGTGCATCAGATAACGAACATCGACGGCGAGGATAAGATCGTCGCGATCTGCAACTGCGCTCCGGGAGTGTGCAACGCGCTCCGCACGAGCCAGCTCTTCAACACCCCCAACATGTCCGCCTCCGCCTACCGTGCGCACGTCGAAAAGGAAAAGTGCGTCGCCTGCGGAAAGTGCGTGGAGGTCTGTCCCGTCGGCGCGGCAAAGCTCGGTCAGAAGCTGTGCAGGAAGGACTGGAGCGAGGTAAAGTACCCCAAAACGCAGCTTCCGAACGGCCGCAAATGGGGCCCCGATAAATGGAATTACAATTACCGCGAGGACGCGAAGATCAACTGCTATGAAACGGGCACCGCGCCCTGCAAGACCGCGTGCCCCGTGCATCTTTCCGTGCAGGGCTATATCAAGATGGCGTCTGAGGGCAGGTTTGACGAGGCGCTGAAGCTCATCAAACAGGATAACCCCCTGCCCATGATCTGCGGCGCTGTCTGTAACCGCCGCTGCGAGGACGCGTGCACCAGGGGCACCGTCGATCAGCCGCTCGCGATAGACGAGATAAAAAAGTTCATCGCTTCGCTCGATCTTAACAGGAAGGATCGCTACGTGCCGCTCTGCGAGAAGCACGACGGCGGTATGTGGGGCGACGAGTACAAGGTTGCCGTCATCGGCTCCGGCCCTGCGGGCCTTTCCTGCGCGTATTTCTTAAGGCGGGACGGCTATCCCGTGACCGTGTTCGAGAAGGAGCGGAGAGCGGGCGGCATGCTGGAGCACGGCATACCCTCCTACCGGCTTGAAAAGGACGTTATGCAGGCCGAGATAGACGTCATCCGCGATATGGGCGTTGAGTTCAGATTCGGCGTCGAGGTCGGTAAGGACGTGACGATAGACGATCTCCGCAAGCAGGGCTATAAGGCGTTCTTCATTGCGATAGGCATGCAGGGCGGCCGTCTTGCCGGCGTGCCCGGCGAGGACGCGGAGGGCGTCGAAACGGGAGTGAGCTTCTTAAGGCGCATCAATAACGATCATTCCGTAAGGCTCAACGGCAGGACGGTGGTCGTGGGCGGCGGCAACGTCGCGATAGACGTTGCGGGCAGCGCTCTGCGCGCGGGCTCCGACGAGGTGACGATGTTCTGCCTCGAACAGCGGGACGAGATGCCCGCGGCGAAGGACGAGGTCGAGGAAGCCCTTGCGGACGGCGTGAAGCTCGAAAACGGCTGGGGACCCAAGGAGGTCATAAAGGAGAACGGGCGTGTCAGCGCCGTAGTATTCAAGCGCTGCACAAAGGTGTATGACGAAGATCACCGCTTCGCTCCCGAATACGACGAGAACGATACCATCACCGTCCCCTGCGATAACCTGCTGCTTTCCATAGGCCAGAGCGTGATCTGGGGCGACCTGTTAAAGGGCACCAAGGTGGAGCTCCGCCCCAACGGAGGCGTTATTGCCGACCCCGTCACCCGCCAGACCGCCGAGCCCGATATCTTTGTCGGCGGCGACGTGTTCACGGGCGCCAGGTTCGCGATCGACGCGATAGCCGGCGGCAGAGAGGGCGCGGTATCGATCAACCGCTTTGTCCATCCCGGCAACTCGCTGACCATCGCCCGCGACCTGAGGGAATTCACGGAGCTTGACAAGAACGATATCGCCGATCCCGCCTCACAGGAGAGCTTTGACAATTCTCCCCGTCAGATACCCGGCAAAAAGGCGGGCAGAGCTTCCGCCACGTTTGAGGATCTCAGGCTCACGTTCACCGAGGAGCAGGTAAAGAAGGAAGCCAAACGCTGTTTGGGCTGCGGCGCGACCACCGTGGATACCAACCGCTGCGTCGGCTGCGGCCTCTGCACCACCAAGTGCGAGTTCGACGCCATACACCTGACGCGCGACGTCCCGGCGGCGAGCAATATGTATAAGTCCGAAGAAAAGGTAAAGGCGCTGCTGCCGTACGCGGCAAAACGCGCCGTGAAGATAGTGTTCAAAAAAACCGAAGATGAATAAGAACGGCTTTGATATCATAGAAGTGAGAGCGGGAATAGAGGCCGAGAACGGCCGCTTTGCCGCCCTCGTGCGCGAGTTGACGGATCGTGAGGGCGTGTTCCTCATAAACCTCATGGCCTCCCCCGGCGCAGGCAAGACGAGCGTGCTCTGCCGCGTTATCGACGCGCTGTCCGAAAGGTTCGGCGTCGGCGTGATGGAGGCGGATATGGACGCGGACGTGGACGCGCGAACAGTTGCGGAACACGGCGCCCGGGTCGTGCAGCTGCACACGGGAACCTCCTGCCACATGGACGCGAAGATGACTCTGAAAGGGCTTGAGTCCTTCAAAAAGCCCCTCCCGCAGGTGATAATACTGGAGAACGTGGGCAATCTCGTCTGCCCCGCGGAGTTTGACGTCGGCGCCGATATGCGGCTGATGATTTTGAGCGTGCCGGAGGGCGACGACAAGCCTTTAAAATATCCGCTCATGTTCACCGTGTCCGACTGGATGCTTATAAACAAGACAGATACCGCGCCCGTATTCGATTTTGATTTTACAAGATGCGAAGATAACGTCCGCACGCTCAACCCCGATATGGTCATATTCCGCGTTTCCGCCAAGACGTGCGAGGGGATCGGGGAGTTCACAACCAGGCTTGCGGAGGTCGTCTCCTCCGCGCTTTCAAAAAAGCGAAAGGGGGCGGGCGTATGAAGGTGATAGAGCTTAAAATGACTGTGACCGACTCCAACGACCGCGATGCCCAAGCCCTGCGCCGCGAGCTTTCGGAGCGGGGGATATTCCTTATCAACCTGATGAGCGCGCCCGGCAGCGGCAAGACCACCCTGCTTTCACGCACCATAACCGACCTTGCGGGCAGAGCCGATATCGCCGTTATGGAGGCAGACATCGCCTCTGACGTGGACGCGCAAAGGATAAGCGCGCTCGGAGCGGAGAGCGTGCAGGTACACACCGACGGAATGTGCCACATGGACGCGGGAATGACCCGCATGGGGCTTGCCGGCATGGAAGGCGCAAACGGGATAGTGTTCCTCGAAAACGTGGGCAACCTCATCTGCCCTGCGGAATTCGATACCGGCGCTCACAAAAACGTGATGATACTAAGCGTGCCCGAAGGCGACGACAAGCCTTTGAAATACCCGCTGATGTTTTCCCGGAGCGACGCGCTCGTCATCACCAAAATGGACGCTTCTCCTTATTTCGATTTCGATATCGAGACCGTTGAGCGCAGGGTAAAGAAGCTCAATCCCGATATACTCATATTCCCGGTTTCCGCCAAGACGGGCGAAGGGATGGAGGCATGGGAGAGCTATATCCTTTCGGAATGGGAAAAAAGCCATGCATGAGCTGAGCATAGTCAAGCACGTTATAAAAACGCTCCGCGAGGTAGCGGAGGATAATAAAGTCAGCCGCATCGGCTCCGTCACGCTCGAGATCGGCGAGGTCTCCGGCGTGGTGATCGAGCAGCTGACCGACTGCTGGAATTATTTCCGCGATAAGGACGAGCTGGTGCGCGGCGCGCCGCTTTACGTTGAAACCGTCGAGGCCGTTACGTTCTGCACCGCCTGCGAAAAAACGTACGAAACAGTCAGGTTCGGAAGGATCTGCCCGCACTGCGGCAGCCCGGAAACGTATTTGCTGCGGGGAAATGAGTTTTCAATAAAGCAGATCGAGGCGGAGTAATCGTTTATATGATAAACAAATGATGGGCCGGTACGGAATTGAATAAGAGGGTAAAAGCAGTATCGTAGGCATTCAGCAAAAAGGAAGGCGCGGAACGCGATAAACCAAGCAGCTAAGGCCGCTCCTGCGAGACATATCCGAATAACTGTATGAAAAAAGCCGCTGTGGAGTTGTAAAGATACTCCATTACGGCTTTCGTTTTAGTGTTACCTGCGCTCGACGGGTGATGAAACTTCCTCACTGGGATGCCGGAATCGGCTGCTTGTTAATTTGTGGGTAATGCAGCAACCGTATGCTGAATGTGTTATTTTGGAGCATTAAGCGGTTTAAAGCTCCGGTAAAAGACCGAGCGCAAAGCGCAATATCAACAGCGCGTCATTGCCGCTGATAACGCCGTTGCCGTCGACGTCTCCGGCGAGCAGCGCCTCACCCTCGAGCGTGATAAGGCCGAGCGCGTGCCGCAGGGCGAGCAGCGCGTCGCTGCCGGTGACGACGCCGTTGAGATCGCAGTCGCCCTTGAGGAACGTTGCCCTGTCAACTTCAATTATATCGGCATTGCCGGCGTAATCGCCGACCTTTACCCAGACCTTGTCGCGGCTGCCTACTGAAACGCTCATGCTCGTGACCGCTCCGCGGGAGTCTTCCTCGACCGCCGTCTCGGTAATCGCTGCGGTGCAGGCGGCATTGGAATACACGCCAATGAACGCGGTGTAATGGTTATCGCGGACGGAAAGCGAGAGCGTACTGCCGTCGAAAACGGAAGAGACAAGCTCGGGAGCGGTCCTGTCGACGGTGATGGGGACCTCCCACACGGCGTTCTCGTTTTCATACGGATCGAAGGGATCGAAGCTCTGCATATAACCCGTCATGCGGAGTACGCAGTGGGTGCCGTCGGGAAGGTCGTTCCCGCCCCAATGCTCGATCGCACTCCACTCTTCCGCCCCGACGGGCTGATAGAAGGAGACGAAGGTGTTCTGCACGGCCTTCGGGACGAAACGGATATCCTGCACGAAGTACTGTTCGCCGGTCTCCGCGTCGACCACCTCGTAGCGGAAGGTCTCCGCGTTGCGGAGCATATAGGTGTGCACGAAGCCTATGCTGTCCATATTGCCGTCGCCGTTGGGGCTGAGGGAGGAACGGTCAAGCAGAAAGTTCGTCGTGGAGGCGAACGGGTTCATGCCCAAAAGCACCGTGCTCTCTCCCATATAGGCGACGGCGCGGTTGGTGCCCCACTCGTTGGGGTAAGCCTGAGCGGCGCCCGTGTACTGGTCGTAATAATTCCTGCGGTCGAACATCGCGCCGTATTCCCAATCCCCGTAGAAGCCGAGGAACGGAACGGAAAGATCCGTCTCGCCGCGCAGCCTTACGAAGCCGTCGATATACATGCCCAGAGGGCAGGTGGAATCGAGCGTCGCCTTATAGCCTGCGAGATCGACGGTAACGCTGACGGTCGTCCTGCCGCCGGCGGGCGCCGTGACGGAGGCGGGAGCGTTAACGCTGCAGTAGGAGGTTATGTCCTCGGAGGCGTGATTCATTATATTAACGAGGCTGTAGCCTATGAGCCACATATTGATCTGCTCGGTGAGCACCCTCGTATCGACGGTGTAGGTCAGTGCCCGGTCGCCGAAATTGACCACGTCGAAGCTGAAGGAGAACACGCCGGTCTTATCATCGTCGTCGCCGAGCTCGAGCTTGGGGCGGAGCGCGCCGGGCACGTCGATATAGGCCTTTGTGGAGACCGCGGCGGTGAGATCGGCCTGACCCGCGCCCTGCTGCCTGGGGCTGCAGAGAGCGCCGTTGAGCTCCGCGGGGGAGGCGGTGCACATGATGAGCGTATTGACCATCTCCATGACCTGCTCATCGGTTAGCCCGGGGAAGTTCGCCCTGACGTACTGCTTGACGAGCGCCATGCCTCCCGCGATATGCGGGGTGGCCATGCTGGTGCCGCTCTTGACGTCATACCAGTCGCCGGAATATTCGGGATCGACCGCAGCGCTTATGCCGTCGCCGGGGGCCATTATCTCGGGCTTTATGCGAAGATCGGAGGTGGAGCCCCAGCTCGAATAGCTCGCGGGGATATGATCCGCCTCGTTAAGGCTGGCGGCGACGGACATCGCCCCGCGCAGGCAGGCGGGGGTGGAGGTCGTGCCGTTATCGTAATTGAAGGTGGGAGTCGTGCCGTTGAATATGTTGCCGTTTCCCGCCGTGCCGGCGTTGCCGGAGGCCGCGGCGACGTTTACTCCGTTGGCGCAAAGCAGGGTGAACACGGCCTCGAGATCCTCGTCTTCGGTGAAGCCGCAGTCCGCGCCGAAGCTCATGTTAACGCAGTCGACCTTAAGATAGGCGCAGTCCTCGAGCGCGGCGACTATATCGATCCAGTCGGCGCTGCCGCCGTTGAACACCTGCATCGCGATTATCTGCGCGTTGTAAGCGACGCCCTTTGCCTCGGGGCTGCTGCCCGCGGCGATGGAGCTGACGTGTGTGCCGTGGTCGTTCGAGGCGTAAGCATGGGAAACGTCGGTGTTGGCGGCGTAATAATTGAACGCGAAGGGTATTTTGCTGCTGCGGAAAAGGTCTTCTCCTGTCAGCGTGCCGGGATAGCGCTGCTCGGCGCAGAGCTCGTTTTCGGAAAGCACCGCGTCAATATCGGCGGCGTCAAAATGCGGCTGCTCGGGGGCGGAAGCAAACGCCGGATGCGAGGCCAGTATTCCGGTATCTATGACGGCAATGGTCATGCCCTGGCCGGAATAGCCCAGCGCCCACATGTCGTCCGCGTTGATGAAGCCCACGGAAGAGGCAAGCCGCTCGGCTTCGCCCTCCGCGTCGACCTCCTCCGGCAGGGTAAAGACGGGGCTGACATAGCAGTCGGCAACGCCGGGGAGCGCCTTTATGGCGTTGACGAGCCTGTACTCGCCTCTTAATGCAAAGCCGTTGAAAAGCTGAGTATAGCGGTACAGCACCTCGGCGCCGCCACGCTTCCCGTGGTCGCTCATAATGGCGTTGATGACGGAATCCTGTTCTTCAAGCAGACGGCGGCTGAGCTCGGCCGCGCGAATATCCCCGGCGGGATAATACGCAAGCGCCGGAGCGCCCTCCAGCTTGACAACGATGTTGACCTCCTCGTTAGGATCTGCCGTTAAGGCTTCCTCCGCACGGACTTCCATCCGGGCTGCGGCAGACAGCGGAGTCACGAAGGACAGTAGAATTGCTGCCGCAAGAAGCGCAGCGGCAATACCCTTTATGCTCTTTTTCATATCGATCCCCTCTGTGTAATAGGTTCTGATCAGGCGGCGAACCGTCTGAAATGATTATAGCATTCACCCCTGCGGAACTCAATACACGTTCGATTGCTTTTCAAAACGGCACGAGGATAACAGTACTCCGAGAGGAGCGGCGCCATATAGCCCGAGCGGCCGTGAAGCATTGAAAATTCAGTAAGCAAAATATATTGCCGCAGAGTATTGACGCCGTGTCAGGAAGCGTGTACAATGAAGATACTGACACGGTGTCAGCCGATTCGGACAGAAAGAAGGAAGCGTTTATGATCAAGGGAACGCCCGAGTTTATTGCCGAAAGGCGCGAGGAGATAATCAACGCCTGCGAGAAGCTTTACAGGACCATGAGCTTCAAGGAGATCACCCTCAAGGAGATCGGGAGCGAAACGTCCTTTTCCCGCCCCAGCATCTACAACTATTTCGAATCCAAGGAGGAGATATTCCTCGCCCTATTCGAGCGGGAATACGTTCTCTGGACGGATGAGCTGCGCTCATTGCAGAGCGGCGCGGCGGGAATGAGCAGGGACGCTCTTGCGGAGGCGATCGCGGAGTCGCTTGAAAAGAGGAAGCTCATGCTGAAGCTCCTTTCGGTCAACCTTTACGATATGGAGGAAAACAGCCGCATGGAGAGGCTCGTAAGCTTCAAGCTCGCGTACGGAGCTTCAAGGGAAGCTTTGAAGAAGCTTGTTTCCGCCTGTTATCCCGAAATGAAAGAGCGCGCGCTCCGTACTTTCATATTCACCTTTCTTCCCTTCCTGCACGGCGTTTACCCCTATGCGTTCGCCACGAAGAAGCAGATCGGGGCGATGGATGAAGCCGGGATCGCACATCCGGAGCTGACGGTCGGAGGGCTTGTCAAAGAGGCGCTTCTTTCGATGCTCCCCGAAAAAGAATAATTAAACGGAGGATAGATATTATGAGTAAAACACTGGTCGCCTATTTCAGCGCAAGCGGAGTTACGAAAAAGCTTGCCGAAAACCTTGCGTCCGCCATCGGCGCGGACATTTACGAGATCGAGCCTCAGGTCAAATACACCCGCGCGGATCTCAACTGGATGGATAAAAAGAGCCGTTCGACCATTGAGATGAACGACCTAAGCGCCCGCCCCGCCATCGGCCCTCGGGTTGAGAACATGGAACAATACGACGTTGTTTTCGTCGGCTTCCCTATCTGGTGGTACCGTGAGCCCTCCATAATCGACACGTTCATGGAGGCCTACGACTTTACGGGCAAGAAGGTGATCCCGTTCGCCACCTCCGGCGGCAGCGGCATGGGCGATTCCTCGCGGAATATGCAGAAGCTCGCCGGCGGCGCAAAGGTCGCGGAAGGCCGTCGCTTCACTGCGAGAGCCTCGGCGGAAGAGCTCAGGAGCTGGGCGGCCAAGTGGCTGTAAGCGGGAAAAGACTCTTATGAACATGAAACGATTTCTTGCATCGTTCCTCGGTTTTGTAATGCTGCTGTGCTTTGCCGCGTGCGGAGCAAAGCAGCCGGATGTTCCTCAAGCAACTGCTGAACCCGCCGTAATAAACACCGTTGTCGCAGAAACGGAGGTTCCGGCAGCAAACACCGAAGACCCCGACGCACCGGCGGAGACCGACGCACCTTTCGATACCGAAGCGCCGACGGCGCAGCACTCGGAAACGCTGGTAGTCTGCTTCTCCGCGACGGGCACCACGAAGGGCGTCGCGGAAAGGATCGCGGCGGTGACCGGAGGCGACCTGTATGAGATCGTCCCCGCCGAGCCGTACACCGACGCCGACCTCAACTGGAACGACAGAAGCAGCCGTTCCACCGGGGAGCAGAACGATAAAAACGCGCGTCCCGCCATCGGCAGCGAAACGCTTGACCTGACCGGTTACAAAACGATCTTCATCGGCTTCCCGATCTGGTGGGGCGAAGAACCTCGTATCATGGATACCTTCGCGGAAAGCTATGATTTCAGCGGCATCACACTGATCCCCTTCTGCACATCGGGCGGCAGCGGCATCGGCAGGAGCGGCCCCAATATGGAGGCGCTTGCCGGAAGCGGCGCCTGGCTTGAAGGCAGACGCTTCAGCGGCAGCGTATCGGAAGATGAGCTTAGAGCCTGGATCGACGGGCTGAA